>NZ_JBIMEV010000004.1:0-206998 GCF_051262595.1 Salipaludibacillus sp. CF4.18 | reverse complement strand
ATTTAATAAAAGACTCTACGCGTTTTTTATTAGTTAAACGTTCACGTAGTCACGCCATACATGAATGGGATTCCACCCGAGCAATTGCTTGGCTTTATCACTATTTAATAGTGACTCAAATCCATCAATTGAACCTCTTATTTCTGTTCTTGGAAAGCGGTTTTTCATAAGATCGCGACTTTTAATATCCATACTTGTTTCATCAGCGGCCAGGTTAAGAGCTACTGCACCTAGACCATCAACTTCAATAGCTTTGACGCATGCTGTTGCTGCATCTCTTGTATCGATGTAACTCCAAAGAATGCGATCTCTTTGTGTAGGATCATGGATAAACGAAGGAAAATTAGCATACATCTCAGGTGAAATCACATTACCTAAGCGGAAGGAAACAACTTGCATGCCAGATCGACGATTTATCGCTTCTGCCGTTTGTTCGTTTACAATTTTAGACAACCCGTAACTGTCTTCTGGCAACTGTGGGTGATCTTCATCCATTGGCACATACTTAGGCTCAAGCGGATTTTTGGCAAAACAAATTCCATACGAAGATTCACTGGAAGCCAGAACAACTTTTTTAATACCTAATCCTTCCGCGGCTTCAAGGATGTTGTAAGTAGACATCACGTTATTTTCAAATGTACGTTCGTTTGAAAATATGTATGCTTGAGGAATAGCAGCTAAGTGAACAACTGCATCTGCTCCCTGTAAAACACCATAAACTTCCCCCAGATCAGTTAAATCTGTTGTTACAGTCTGACATAAGGGCTCTTCTGGTTTTTTAAAATCCGAGTTAATAACCTCGTACCCTTGTTCAAGAAATTCCTTTACAACCCAACGACCTAGTAGACCGCTTCCACCTGTGACAACTACTTTTTTCATATATAACACTCCTTGTTTAATATAAGAATCCTACACTTATGTTCATTTAACTCTATCATTAAGCAAGTATTGAATTGCTATCCTATTAAATTAACAATTCATATGCGGGGATGATGGATCTAGCTGCATAAATTCAATTTTATTCCCATCAGGATCTTTTACCCAGCATTGATAGTTATGGTCTTTTCCTCTTTGTGGTTCAACATCTAATGTGATGCCTTGTTGTATTAAATGATCGGCAATTTCGTGAATATCATGAACTTCAAGGCAAAGATGATCCACTCCAATTGCATGATCAATACTTTCTGGTTTTCGAAGCCCACCGTAAAACAACTCAATAAATTGTCCAGGAGCAACTTTGATGTACTCTATCCAAGGATTATTTTGATCATCCTTAATCTCGAAAGCCCTTTCAAAACCAAGTACTTCACAATAGAATTTCAAAGATCTATCCATGTCTTTAACAGTTAACGCTAAATGACCGATTCCTTTGATCATAAATTCGCCTCCTTTTAATACCTGCATCTATTAGTGTATAGAATTATTAGCCTTAATGGTAGTGAAGTGATTTAAATTATCTAATATAAATGAAGAATGTGTGGCTAAAAAGAGATATAAAACAACAGATATTAAATTTGCAGTGAAAAGGTATACAGAAATATAATTAGAAGTAGAGTATACTTCTAAAGGAATAGAGAAACAGAAAGAAATACTAGAAACGAAGAGGGCTAGCATAAAGACAAGGCTCTCGCACTATCGTGGTCGTTTCATTTATTTAGAGAATTTATAAAATTGACAGCTATCTTCACACCGCAAGCATCAAGGGAAACCCACCCTTGATACTTAAAAGATGGCGGTGGAAGATAACGCTGTATTTAATAAAAGACGCGATACGCGTTTTTCTTAGAGATAAAACGGAGGATTTTTATGAACAGAATTTTAGTGGTCGATGATGATGCACATATTCGAAAATTGATGAGGTTATATCTTGAAAATAGTAATTTCTTTGTATTAGAAGCATATGACGGACAAGAAGCTTTGGATCTTTTATCTCATGAGAAAATAGACCTGGCAATCGTTGATGTGATGATGCCTCGTATTGACGGCATCGAGCTCACAGAAGATATTCGATCCTTTCTAACGATCCCGATTCTGATGGTAACTGCAAAAGGGGAATCGCAGGATAAAGTCAGGGGATTTAGCGCCGGGACGGATGATTACTTGGTGAAACCCTTTGACCCAGTGGAGCTAATTCTGAGAGTGAAAGCTTTATTAAAGAGATCAAATTCGATAGCAAATAATGGTATTAAGGTAGGTTCAGCTACGATAGATATTGAGAAATTAACTGTCCAGTCTCCCGAGGGAACAGTGTCATTAAAAAGGAAGGAATGTGAACTGCTCTCAGAACTGGCAAGTTCACTAGGGAAAATATTTACACGTGCTCAATTAATTGAAAAAATTTGGGGATATGATTACGAAGGTGATGATCGAACCGTTGACGTTCACATCAAACGCCTAAGGAAAAACTTAGGACCAATTACAGATGTTAAAATTACGACTGTAAGAGGGTTAGGATACCGGTTGGAGGAAATATAATTGATTACAAAAAGTCTCTACATACGAACTATCATTACGTTTATTAGTGTCGTGATTATAAGCATTCTAACATCCTACTCTATCACTTCCTTGTTTGTAAATGAAGAAGTTATTTTTGATGAGGAAGTCACTAAAATTGCCACCGGTGTAGCTCAGCTTATTGAAATAACGGAACCAGAAAGTATTCCCGAATTGATAGAAACATTAGGGGAGTTTAATTTTGATTTAATGTTAGTCAATGAAGACGGGGTCACTTATTCGCCAACGGATTTTTCTTTTACAGTGGATCAGGAAACGCAAGAGACTTTTTTGAATTCTGAGAGGCCACCAGCCATACTCCCATATATAAAAAAAGAAGCAACGAGAACAGTAGGCATTCCAATTGAGATCTCAAATGAGCAACATGCCATGTTTATTCATATGAATTATGAAGAAGAGGTTAACGGGTTCAGAAAAATTATCGTTGGCACTTTATTCTTGGTGCTGTTTATCGGGAGCCTGTTATTTTTATTTGCTTCCCGATATTTCGTTAATCCGATAAAGAAGTTAACGAATGCGGCAAAGGAAATGGCAACAGGCAATCTCTCGGTTCGATTAAAGAGTAAGAACAAAGATGAAATAGGTGAATTAATTACAAGCTTCAATTATATGGCATCTGAATTAGAGAAAATTGATAAAATGAGGGATGATTTTGTAAGTAATGTCTCTCATGAAATTCAATCCCCGCTGACTTCTATTAAAGGTTTTACGAAGGCTATCCGGGATGAGGTTGTGCCGGTCAAAAATCAAAAAGAATATTTGGATATTATTTATCAAGAAACCGATCGTTTATCCAGATTAAGTGAAAATTTATTACAGCTTGCTTCACTCGATTCTGAATACCATCCATTTCATCCTGTTACATTCAAACTCGATGAGCAAATTAGAAGATCAGTTCTTACGACAGAGCCTCTTTGGAAAAAGAAAGATATTCAAATTCATCTCGACTTGGGCCGAAAAGAAGTGACGGGTGATGAAGATTTATTTGAACAAGTATGGGTAAATCTATTAACAAACGCCATTAAATACTCTTCTCAACATAGTATTATTACGATTTCCATGACGGAGAAAGAGAGCGAGACAAAAGTATCTATCACTGACAAAGGAAAGGGAATTCCTAAGGAAGAAATTCCATACCTTTTTGACAGGTTTTATAAGGTAGATAAAGCGAGAACAAGTGTGGAAGGGAATGGCTTAGGATTAGCTATTGTAAAAAGAATTCTATCGATTAACCATTGTTCGATAGATGTAGAGAGTAAGGAAGGTAGAGGATCCACATTTACGGTGACGATTCCAACAAGTGGATAATAGGTTTTAATGACGACTGCTAAACTCTACTAGGGGAAGCAGTCTATTTTTTTTAGTTTCTGAGTGATTGTTTGTTTGAAGGGTAATTCATGCATTTCTAAAAAAATTTCTTTGTTCATATTCAGTTCATATTGACATGTTATCTTTATTTAGTAGCTAAAGTGTTTACTAACTTAACTATAGGGTGGGGTGTTAGTGGAGAGGCAAAAAATAATAAAGGAATTAGAAGATGTTGTTTTGGATATCACCCTTTTCTTAAGGCATGAAATTGGCAACGAGGTTGATTGTGAACTAGGGAAAAGTGTAATGAACCTATCTTATAATCAACAAATGATTTTGTTTTTAATTGAGAAAAAAGATATTAAGCACGTAAAAGATCTAGCTAGTTATCTTTCGATCTCTCCAAGTGCAGTGAGTCAAATTATTGCCAAGTTTGAACAACAAGACATAGTGATACGGGAAATCCAGCTTTCGAATCGCCGAACAACATTAATCAAGATAGGTCCAAAAGGAAGAGATATATTGAACGAAATGGATGCAATTAAGTCCAATGTTTTTGTTAAGTACTTATCAAAAATGGAGGAAGAAGATTTACTTAGTTTTAAAAAAAGCTTCCATAAATTTTTAAATATCATTGTAGAACACAAGGAGGAACATGAGTGAATATCACCAAGTTTTCGATTAAAAGACCAGTCTTTACTATTGTAACAATGATTTTGTTTTTACTGCTGGGAGCAATCTCGCTAACGAATATTCCGTTGAAATTAATGCCGGATATTGATCCCCCGATAGGCGCTGTTGTGACGAGTTACCCCGATGCGGGACCTGAGGAAGTGTTAGATAAAGTTTCTCGCCCGTTGGAAACAAGTTTGGCAACTGTACCTGGTTTAAATAATATTAGTTCCATATCAATGGAAGGTTCTTCTATGACGATTTTGGAATTTTCATGGGCCACGTCGATGGACGATGTGGAAAATGATATAAGAAGCTCAATGAGCCAAGCAGTATTACCATCTGATGCGGGGTCACCAACTTTCTTGAAATTTGATCCGTCTCAGTTACCAATTATTCAACTTTCATTGACTTCACTTGGTGAGGAAGGTGAGTTTGATGAATTAGCAAATGATTTAAGTATGGAGTTATCGAAGTTAGATGGGATAGCTTCTATCGATATGACAGGACAAGAGGTTGATGAAATTCAAGTACAGCTGGATCAGGAAGCATTAGAGGAATTTGGTCTTGATCAATCGAATGTTGTGCAAATGATTCAAGCGCATAATGTAACGTCTCCTGGAGGAATCGTTGAAAGTGGCGACCTGCAATATACGACTCGAGTGCTATTTGAAATGACTAGTACAGAAGATATTGAAAACATTGTCCTCACTGTGGATGCAGAAACAGGAGATGATGTAACCGTAGCTGATGTTGCTTCTGTCGATTTATTAGCAGAAAGCTCAGGAGCAATTACGAGAACAAATCAAGAATCAGCCATTATGATGAGTGTTCAACAGCAATCAGATGGCAACATGGCAGAAATCTCTTCGCAATTTAATGAGGAGTTAGAGTTACTATTAGAAGATGAAAAATATAGTGATCTTGAAGTAGCAATGCTTTTTGATCAGGGTGACTACGTGGAAGAAGCGATTTCCAGTGTGTCTTCTGCATTAATTCTAGGTGGATTATTTGCGGTCTTAGTACTCTTTGCATTTTTAAGAAGCGTCAAGACACCATTGATCGTAGGACTTGCTATTCCATTCTCAGTGATTGTAACCTTTGTGCTATTGTACTTCGCTGACATGTCATTAAATATTATGACATTAGGTGGTCTGGCATTAGGAATTGGTATGCTTGTAGACAACTCAATTGTTGTTATTGAAAACATATACAGGCACTTATCTATGAGAAAAGACCCTAAAAAAGCTGCATTTGAGGGTACGAAAGAAGTCGGTGGTGCAATTACAGCATCTACATTGACGACAATTTCTGTTTTCCTACCTGTTATATTTATTTCAGGAATAGTTGGAAATATTTTCATGGAATTTGCACTTACTGTATCCTTTAGTTTACTAGCATCACTACTAGTAGCATTAACAGTAGTTCCGATGTTGGCTAGCAAGTTTTTGAAAACTCCGACTGAAAATATCGAACAAAAGCGTCAAGACAGTAAGTTTATCAAAACTGTCGGCAGTTCGGTGAAATGGGCTTTAAAGCATCGCTTAGGAGTAATGGGAATAACATTCTTACTTTTAGTTGCCGGAGCATTTGGTGTTTCGCAAGTAGGAGTCGAGTTTATTCCAGCAACAGATGAAGGGTATTTCGAAATTGGTGTTGAAATGGAGAATGGTACACCTCTTGAAGAGACATCTGCTTCAGTTGAAAATATTGAGAATACTTTAGACGAAGAAGATGATATTTTACACTATATGAGTACTGTTGGATCCGGTGGTGGTGAAGCTGCGATATTGGGAGGTTCCAGTTCGAATGAAGCTTCCATATTCATTACGATGGAAGCTTTAGAGGACAGAGACATATCAACAGCGGATTTTGCCGATTCGATCCGCAGAGATGTAGAACGAGCAGCACCGGATGCGGAAGTATCTGTTGAACAGCAGTCGTTAATGGGAAGTGCACCAAATACGATTTCGTTTAACGTGTTAGACTCTGATCCAACTCGTTTAGAGGAAGAGTCGAACAAAATACTTGCAGAATTTCAAGATATGAGTGAATTTAATGAAGTTACAAGTGATTTAACAGATACTGTCACGGAAATTCAATTTAATGTTGATGATGCAGCCGCGAGAGAAAATGGTTTTGTACCAGCTCAAATTGCTCAAATGTTAAATGAGAAAATGAATGGTGCAACTGCCACACAAATTGTGACAGAATCAGATGATATTTATGAAGTACACGTTAGGTATGCAGGAGAATTCACTTCGAACATTGAGGACGTAGAAAATTTATTGCTCCGAAATGATGCAGGAGAGTATGTGGCTCTTAATGAAGTGGTTGATGTAGAAGAAGGAGAAGGGCCGATTACGATTAACAGGATTAATCAACAGGCTTCTGTCCAGTTTACACTTAAATACGGAAATGAATATAATCTCGGCGAAATGTCGGAGTTGGCAGAGACGACAATTGATGACCTTGACATTCCTACGGAAACTTCTGTAGATTTCACAGGTGATCAGGAATTAGTGGAAGATGCGATGAGTGACCTGACATTAGCTCTGTTACTGGCTCTTGTGTTTGTCTATTTAGTGCTTGCAGCGCAATTTGAGTCATTTAAATATCCACTTGTCATTATGTTTAGTGTCCCATTAGTAATTATAGGTGTGGCTCTAGGGTTGACATTAACCTTAACCCCATTAAGTGTCATGGCATTTATAGGGCTGATTGTATTGGCTGGAATCGTTGTAAACAATGCGATTGTGTTAGTCGATTACATGAATAAACTGAAAGAATCTGGAATGCGCAGTTACGATGCAATGGTTGAGGCAGTGAAAGATCGTGCTCGTCCGATTCTAATGACATCCATTACTACAATTCTTGGACTTGTGCCTTTAGCTTTAGGACTTGGAGAAGGTTCAGAAATTCAACAGCCAATGGCAATAACAGTCATCGGTGGTTTAATTAGCTCAACTTTCTTAACATTGTTATTTATTCCGGTTGTATACAGTTTCTTTGATAAAGAGACTCGAAACTTGAATAAAAAGTATGTCACTCCTGATGGTCAATTAATTCCAGCATATTTAATTGATGACAGAAGTAATAAACAAAAAGAATTAGAACAACAAAAATATGCTTTACCGTCAGAAAGTTATCTAGAAGAAGAACAAGATGTGTCTGATTACTATCGAGAATTACCTGAGAAAGAATATGACTATGATGTAGAAGAGCAAAATATAGAGATAGAGTTAGACGAAGAAGAGAAAGAACCATTATTAAACGAGGAACAAGAAACGCAACAACCTCGTAACAAGAAAGATGATAGTAGAAGAGAAGAGTTACTAGAGTTACTAGATTTACTAGAAGGTGTCATTGAAAGAGAACGAAGAAAGAAGGATGAAGAATAGGATAGGACAAAGATAATAGCTGAAAAGGCAATGGAGAGAAATCTCCATTGCCTTTTTTTGATGCCTAGGCACGTGTGCATATAGGGTTAAAGTTCTGAGTCAAGAAGGCGAGAGGTCAGGAGTTAGTACTCCTACTCGATTGTTTAATGATCTAGTTTTTAACTACTTGAGGCTTGGCAGCACTCTTAGTAAAGAACTGAGGGAGATGCTCTTTATGAGCTTCAAGCATTTCATCTAAAATAACTTTGGCTACAGTGTCGGAAGGAACGAGTGGATTAATTGTCATGGCAAGAAGGGCTTTATCGTAGTCTCCTGAAACTGCTGCTTCTGCAGCTACTCTCTCAAAAGACTTTATTTGCTGAACAAGTCCTCGAACAGATACTGGAAGATCACCAATAGCAATTGGCTTCGGACCATTTTTTGTAATAATAGAACTTATTTCAACGGCAGAATCATTGGGAATACTTCCGATTGCTCCTCTGTTCAATGTATTGACAGGTTGAACGTCTCCGCGGTCATTATAGATCGAGTCAATTAGATTGCAGGCAGCATCGCTATAGTATGCGCCACCTCGTTGTTCAAGTTGCTCTGGCTTTTTGCTTAAGTTAACATCTTTATAAAGTTCAAATAGCTCGGTTTCAAGCTTTTGTACAACTTCAGCTCTCGTTCCTTTTTCACTCGCATCTTTTGTCTCTTCTGCAAGCATTTCATCTGTTTTATAGTAATAACGGTGGTAAGGGCATGGGAGGATGTTAAGAGCTTTTAAAAATCCTGGTTCCCAGCCTAAATCAGAGATGTTTTGCATTGTAATAGATGAGTCTCCTGAAGTTATTTTCTCAATAACCGTTTCTGTGACAATTTTTCCATCTAAATAAATATTGAGACCATAGATCATATGATTCAAGCCAGCAAAATCGACCTGTACTCTTTCAGGCTCAACGTCTAATGCTTTTGCAATACCCATTTTCATACCGACGGGCACGTTGCATAAACCAACAACCTTTTTCCAGTTTGAGTGGCGGAAGATCGCTTTTGTAACCATACCTGCAGGATTGGTAAAGTTTATTAACCAAGCATCTGGGCAATGTATTTCCATATCCTTGACGATATCTAAAATAACAGGAATTGTACGTAATCCTTTGAAAAGACCACCTGGTCCATTTGTTTCTTGTCCGATGACACCATGTTTTAAAGGAATACGCTCATCTTTTGCACGAGCTTGAAGCAAGCCGACACGGAACTGAGTAGTAACAAAGTCGGCATCTTTCAAAGCTTCTTGTCTGTTTAGTGTTAAATGAATCTCCATAGGAACGCCGGCTTCTTTAACCATACGTTTCGCGAGAGCACCTACGATGTTTAACTTTTCTTCCCCTTCAGGTATATCTACAAGCCAAAGCTCACGAACAGGAAGTGAGTCATATCGCTTAATAAATCCTTCAATAAGTTCTGGAGTATAACTGGATCCTCCGCCAATAGTTACAATTTTAACGCTGTTTTTTTCAGTCATTTTAAAAACCCCTTTTTTTTATAATTAACTTTTCTATCATAAGTACAAAATCATTTGTATAATAGACAATGATCGGAAAGAATACGTGTATAAAGGACGTTGCCTGTTATGTTTACTACGAAACAACTTGCAAGATTTTCTGAATTAGATGCCCAGTTGTATCAATTTATTTTGGCGAATAGTGAAAAGGTCACGTTTATGAGAATACGTGAACTGGCTGAAGCTACTCACGTTTCCCCTACGACGATTTTGCGATTCTGTAGAAAACTTGACTGTGATGGGTTTTCTGAATTTAAAACGAAGTTGAAGATATATTTATCGAAGAAGGAAACGAACTTTATTCATAACACCTATGAGACGATGAATGAATTTCTTGAGCGTACATTGAAAACAGATTACCAAAGCCAGATTCAGGATATTGCAAATCTTATTGCTAAATCTGAACACTTAATTTTTCTTGGAACAGGTAGTTCAGGGATACTGGCAGAATACGGGGCACGGTATTTTTCGAGTTTAGAGAAATTCTCACTCGCAATCAATGACCCATTCTTTCCAGTGCATGGAAAATACATGAAAAATAGTATTGTAATTGTGTTATCGGTTTCTGGAGAGACACCTCATATTATTTCACAGCTTCACCGACTACGTGAGGAGGGAGCGGTGATCGTTAGTATAACGAATACGAAAACGTGTACTGTCGCACAATTGTCTGATTACCCTCTTCCGTATTATATAAATACTGAGTTCATTGAAAAAGCGAATATTACAACGCAACTACCTGTTCTTTATTTAATTGAAACCTTAGGGAAAGCAACATACGAATCCTTGCATAAGGTATAATCATGAACTACTCTTTTTTAAGATATTTTTGGCGGTAAAAAGCGAAGGCACCAACTAATCCAGCATATTCTTAAAGTAACAAGTATCTGCTTCGACATGAAGCACTTGATCAATCTAATGAAGGTGTCGTTCTAATTCACCGCTATTATCAAAAGCCAAATAACTATTCATTCTCCTGACACTCACCTCCTTGAAAATACTTTTGTATTGATATCATTTGCATCGCTTAAAAGTGAATAAGATACTAAGGAAAACAATATTAATGGTGTGATTTCTTTGTGATACCTTTAGTATTTCTTATTTGCAGAAATCGGTAAAGGGGTATGTGATGTTTAGTTAAAAAAGGGAGGAAAAGAAACGTGTTCCTAAATAGGAACGCGTTGTTTCATCGCTTGCTCTCAAACAAATAGGTTGTCCAAAAAGGTTCAAAAAACCTTTTTGGACAACCTATAACATTATCCCGCATAAATACTCTGTTCGGATTTAAAGAGTATACTCAATCTCATACTTACTCATTATTTCCGTCATCCATGCACTGTATTGTGTGCTAAATTGCTCTTCCAATAAAGCAGCATAAACATCGTCTTTAACATCGTTGTATTCGACTGTTTTTTCTTCCACATAATCTGTCATCTTAATGATATGAAAACCAAATTCGGTTTCAACTGGCTCGCTGATATCGCCTGTTTCCATTTGAAACGCAACATCATCAAATTCCGTTACCATGGCGCCTCTCGCAAAGTAACCAAGTTCTCCACCGGAATCTGCGTTAGATGTATCTGTTGAATATTCAGCTGCTAGCTCACTAAAGTCTTCTCCATCCTCAATTTTTTTTGCAACTTCTCCCGCCGTTTCTAAATCTTCTACTAGAATATGACTTGCTTGTACTTGTTCTTGCACATCAAACAGTGTCCGGTTTTCTTCAAAATAAGTTTCGAGTTCCTCATCGGTAAAATCAACCCATTCAGCAACTAGCTTTTCACTTTTTAAATATTGACTAATTTCTTCTTCGAACGAATCCATCGATAATCCGCTAGTTTCAAGTATTGTCGCGAATGCTTCTTCGCCACCATATTGATCGATGTAAGTAGTTAGTTCCGTTTCAATTTCCTCGTCAGTAACAATTACTTCATTTGCATCTGCCTCTTTTTCGATGAGACGACTTGTGACCAACGTTTCTGCAGCTTGGGTACCATAAGAATCCATTAAGAACTCCGTCAGTTCATCTTTCGTAATCTTTTCCCCGTCTACTGAAGCTACGACGTTTTGTTGATTCATAAAAACTAGCAAAGATCCAATGGTGATAATGAGTAGCAATGAACCTAAACCAAGTAACTTTTTATTTGTTGACGACATCTCAAAACTCCTTTTTAATAGTACTTTATTTTTATATTAGGCTGTTTTCAAAAGCTTTGTTGATTATATGGAATCCACGAAGAAGCTAAGGGCGAAGACTTCAGAGTACCTTTGGAAAGCTCCACCCGTGCAAATTCGAGAAATGACTTCTAGTTAATTTTTATCTCATCATCAACCTGATTACTCGTTAAGGTGAGCTGGACCGTTTGCTCTGTTTGATCGCGGAGGACAGTAATACTAATTTCATCCCCTATCGAATACGCACTATACAAATTTTTTCTTAAATCAGCAGAGTTTGTTATAGCTTCGCCTTCAATGGAAAGAATGATATCTTCTACTTCAAGACCCGCTGTTTGAGCTGCAGAACCCTCTTCGACTGCGGTAATTAATACGCCCTCTTCCACTTCGAGCCCACGTTCTTCTATATAAAATGGAGGAATTTCAGCTACATCAGTTAAACCAATTCCTAAGTAAGGGCGAGCGATCGAACCGTTTGCGATTAACTCTTCGACAATTGGCTGCACTTCATCACTAGGTATAGCAAAACCTAAACCTTCTATGCCGCTGTCGGTTATTTTCAAGCTATTTATGCCGATCAACTCACCTGTACTATTAATAAGTGCTCCACCACTGTTGCCTGGATTAATGGCTGCATCCGTTTGAACTACTGATAAATCCCATGACCCTGCGGATGTATCAATTTCAAGCGAACGATCGATCGCACTGATAATTCCTTGTGTGACTGTTTTAGAAAGTTCCAACCCTAGTGGATTTCCGATAGCTAATACTTCTTCGCCAACTCGTAACGCAGAAGAATCACCGAACTTCATGGCAATGTCATCTTCAGAGGATTCGACTTGAACAACACTTAAATCGGTTAAAGTGTCAGAACCAACCACTTCGCCAATTCTCGTCTCACCATTTTCTAGAGAAACTTCAATCTCATTGGCGCCTTCCGTAACATGGTTATTCGTAACAATGTATGTGTAATCTTCGTTTGTATCGATAATGACACCGGAACCAGTTCCGGCTGCTACGCCTTCTTCCGACTGCGCTGTTTGACCAGTAGGTGTTTGCCAAGATTCTTGCTGGATATTAACGATTCCTACGATTGACTTTGAAGCACTTTCGATGACATCTTCAATTATCAAAGCGTCTCCTGACATACTAGATAGTTCTGTTGCTTCTAATGACTGTTCTGCTGTTTCATTGGTGGAATCCGGGTTTTCTTCTGCCGTAACAGGGCCGACAATCTCCGTTTGAAACAAAATTAACACTGCTATAGTTGCTCCAATAAAACCACTTCCTGTAGGGAAAATATAGGTACGAAGCCATCCAGCTGATTTTTGTTTTTTCTCAGGGACTACTAAGGTCTCAATCGTTTCCCTCTCTGACGGATTTGATTTTTCCGTTTCTTCATCTTTATACTCATCATAGTTACTCATATATAAAATCCCCTTTCTTTTTTCAAATGCATTTCTTAACTGATTCTAATAATAGACTTCGATTATGTCGGCTAGATGTCGGAAATCTCAAAAAGTGTGAAAAAGTAATTTTCCATTTTTACTAAAAGACTCTGTTAAAAAATGAATGACGATATTGAAAAATCATCATAACAGAGGCAAATAAAAAAAGTTTAGCAGCGCAACTGTCATTACGCGACTAAACTTTATTAACGCAAATTACTTTTCTTCACCTGATGCAATTGGTAGGGATAATGTGAATACAGTACCCTCATCACCACTCGAAGTCAGTGTCAGGTTACCGCCCAGCCCCTCAGCAAGCATTCGACTCAAGGCCAAACCAAGTCCAAGTCCTCTTGTCTGATACTTTTTCCCTTCACCGCGGAAGAAGCGCTCAAAAATTAACTCCTGTTCATTAGAGGGTATTCCGATCCCTTCATCTGAAACTTGCACAAATACATTCTTGTCACGGACAAAAACATGAATAAACATTGTTCCATGATTAATTCCAGACATCGCTTGTTCACCATTATTCATTAAATTTGTTAGGATTTGCTGGAAACGCACGATATCAAGATCCACCTCGACATCCAATACCTCTTCAGAAATGTCGAGTCTTACTTCACACTGTGTACGATTTACCCGCCATTGATTAACGGCATCTTTGATTTCATCGGCGATAAGCAGCGGCTCTTTCCTCATCGGAATAGCATCGACGGCTAAAGAATTGAAAACGAGTAAATCCTCGACCATTGTTTGTAGTTTTTCCGTTTCCTTTAATGAATACTTCACAAAAGATTTCGCTTCCTCTCCTTGAACAACGCCCTGGTCAAGTGCTTGCAACAACCCGCTAATCGAGGTGACGGGTGTTTTTAATTCATGTGTCACACCGGCTAGCAGTGCCGTCCTCGTTTCTTCCAGCTGTTCAAGACGATTGGCCATCTCATTAAAGGATTCCACTAAATCATAGACTTCTTCCTCTTTAATAGATTCTGGAGTAAGTGCCATTTTTTGATACGTGCCTTCTTTAATTTTACGAGCACCATTAGAGACATATTTAATCGGTGTAACTAATCGGCGTAATTGAAAGTAGATTGCCGCCCATCCAAGAACCGCCATACTTAAAAGCATCATGGTGAGTTGGCGATATTCTTGTTGGACAGAAGTTACAAACTCTTCTTTTTGTAAAACAAGCACCCAGCCAAAAAGAACGTCTTGATCTTCAATAGGGGCCTTCACGACATAGAAACGGTCTCCTTCGTTCGTTAAATCAACAACTTGAACATCCTCTTCGCTATCCAATATCGTCGTAGGGAATCTTCGAATGGAGAGACCACCTTGACGGTTATATGGAGAAAGCGTGTAACCTCCTGGATCCACAACAAAAATCTCTGTTTCTTCTCGAAATTGAGGATTAATTTCTGGAGTGTCCTCCAGGGTTGTCTCATCTTCTTGTAAATTAACAACTTGTGCCGCGGTTTGTTCTGCAATAAACCGTGTTAAATCAATCCGGTTTTCTATAGTAGTGTGGCGAATCCAAAGAGCAGAAATAATCCCGATTACAATAAGTCCGACAACAAGGGTCATTAAATAACGTCTTGTCCAATGTTGGAGCAGTGGAATCCGTTTATTTTTTCGTGTAGACACGGAACTGATACCCCATTCCCCTTACTGTCGTTAGTTCACCTTCGTCATCTGACCAATCTTTCAATGCTTGCCGGATCCGCTTGACGGATAAATCAACAGCTCGATCTGTGCCTTCGTAGTCCTGACCCCAAACATTTTCTAATAGTTGCTCGCGCGTCAATGTTTGGTTTGGATTTCGTGCCAAATAAAGAAGAAGCTTAAAATCTCTTGGAAGGATGGCCACAATATTTCCTCCAATACGAACGTCTCTAGTGGATTCGTTTATCGTGAGCTCTCCGTAGGTAAAGGTAGAATTATCTCTTTCTTCCGAAGGGGTAGTCACACGCCTAAGGACGGCATGAACTCGAGCGACAACTTCATCGGCAATAAAAGGTTTCGTGATGTAATCATCAGCGCCACTGTTCAATCCTGTTAGTCGGTGCTGCACGTCACCGAGAGCAGTCAGCATTAAAATAGGGCACTGACTTTCTTCACGCACTTCATGAAGGACGCTCCAACCATCTCGGTCAGGAAGCATCACATCCAGTAAGATTAAATCTGGGTGATGATCGTAATAGGCATCGATTCCCTCGTTTCCGTTGAATGCTTGAATAACATGCCAACCTTCTCGCTGTAAAAAAACGCGCAGAACATGGTTAATGGCTTCTTCGTCTTCAATTACTAATATGGTCGTCATTGATAGTTATCTCCTTAGTTTTTTTGACGCTATGCGTTTTTCTTAAATTATTTTTCTAATGTTATCTCGTTTCATGGATGTTGCTGCTTTTCTTCATGATACATGAAGGGGAATAACAAATACATACTAGTGGTTTCCTTTTGGTTCTTCGAGCAATATCCGGTCAAGATGCTGAACTTGATGGTGTTCAACGAATTGTTGAGGGCACACAAACTATGACAGTGTATAAATCAATTAATTTGATTGCCAATAGAGCTGCTGAACTGGCGATGCAGATTGCTGCCGGTGAAGAAATTGGGACAGATTCACTAACTGACAACGGTCAAATCGAGGTTCCTTCTATTTTATTAGATCCGATTGCTGTTACGTCCGATAACATTGATGACACAATAATTAAAGAAGGTCACTTAACAGAATCAGAGATATACGACACCGAATAATCATATTTAAACTGAACAAAGCCTTTCAATTAGTTGGAAATTAACTTTTGAGAGGCTTTGTTTATCTATTTAAGACGGAGTTTCTCTCATATAACGTTTACATTCTATCGAAAAAAGACTATAATTTTACTTAATACCTATTACCTATAATTCGATAAACTTCGATAATGGCAAACTTATTGAAAAATAAGGACGCAAAGCTTCGGGTCTAAGGCTTTATAAAAGCTAAGACAGCCGGGTTACCGAAAAGAGTTGGACTCTTTTGAAAATAAGTAACCTTATTTTCATACCCCACCATTCTTTTTGGTGGGGTTTTTGTGTTCCATAAATAAGTACTTAAATACTATATAATTTAGTTGCTCTGAGTAATGAATGATGTTAACTAGTATTACTACTTAAGGAGGGAATTTCAGAATGAATCTTACTAAAAAAAGAGAAGTACAATCACTTAAATCTAGAATCATCTACTATGATCAAAGCTCCGACATTTTGTCTGGAAGTTTAAGAGGAAAAATTTCAGAGGAAATTATTGCCCTTACGTTAAAACAACAGAAGGACACTAAAGAAGATTGGATTTTCTTTTCGTTTGATAATGACGATAAATATTCACTGAATTTAATATTAGAAAAAATACATGAACTTAAAAGGAAAGAAGACTGTCACATTTTACTTATAAGTAAAAATCCTCTCCATAAAGAGTTACTTACTACTTTATCATTTCCGATAAGCGGGTTAGTTTCATTATCTTATTTAAAGGATAATTATTCAAATGTGTTGCAAACTTTATTAAATACAGGAATTTTTTTAGAGGCAGACTTTCATAAAGATATTGTGAATGAGATAGATCATATTAAATACAAAAGTATGCCGATTAAACAGCTTGTTCTTATTAAAGATAAGGTTGACCTTCAATTATCAAAGAATGAGCAAATTGTTCTGCAATTGATCCTTGATGGAAAAAACAATAAAAATATCGCTGAAAAACTTTATTTTGCCGAGTCAACGATTAGTACCATTGTATGTCGACTTATTAAAAAAACTTGTGCACGAGACCGCACAGATGCACTGGTAAAAGCGATTAAGTGCGGGTGGGTTGAAGGACAACGGTAACGAAGTTATAAAGAGTTCGCTTCCTTAAAATTCAATAACGTGAATCCCGATAAGTGGCCTCTCCGACTCGAATACCCGATAGAATAGCACTCTCGATTCTCGTTCGGCCACTAGTATCATTTTTTGTTAAAAAACTGTCGCCTGCAATGAAGATCGGGTAATTTTTCAGTTTTAAGAAAGGTTCTCTGTACACGTGTGTCGCTTCCGCGTAGCGCCAACGTTTTAATTGATAGGCCGATAGATTATTAGATTCAATAAGGTCTGGTGAGAGAATAGCTACTATTTCGTTAAGCACCTCGTCATCTTTTAGGGCAAAGTGATCTCTACTCCAATCACCGTTCATATAGACAGATAAGATTGGCGAGTGGGATATTCCTTTTTGATCGTTTGCTACAATTTTATCGACACCAGCAGGTACGTGATCAGAAATTATTCCATTCTCACCTATAGAAACAGGTTTCTTTAGTGTGAGTAATCCGACGAAGCAAGGTTTAAATTTTGAAGCAGCAAGGGAATTCTTATCTTGATTTGTTACGTGAATTGGCGATTTTTCTAGCAATTCTAATGCTTGAGGAACAGGTGCTGTTAATACAACAGCATCACTGGTGTATTTTTTTCCTGTGTTAGTCGATAGAATCAGTTCCGTGTCTTTAGCTTCTATATGATCGACACGTTCCTGAAGAGTGACAGGCAGATTTTGAGCGATTTTTTTAATGAACGAGTTCATCCCTTCCATACCTGAATATCTTGGGTAATCATCTCCAAACCATCGTTTGATCCACTTATTCTCTAACCATTCTTCCGTTAGTTTTTCGAGTTCAATCGAACGGACAGTGAAAAATTGGGCACCGTGATCTGCTCGTCCTTCTCCTATACGTCTTGTAGCCATACGACCGCCAATACTTCTGCTTTTTTCTATAATTGTTACTGTTTCTCCTTTTTCAATAAGAGTTTTAGCTGCAAAAACACCAGCAAGTCCCCCGCCTATGACTGTAATATTCATAGTAAAACCCCTCTCATTATCTTTCTTACTCTTCCAAAACAACAGTTTCTAAAAAACTACCACCCTGAACTGTCCTATTATCGATTTATTATACTAGATTGAAAAAAAGGTGACAACGAAACACGTTCGGTATCTGCAAGGCAAGAGAAGTTGCTCATTGAAAGAAAATTCTTTAGTATGTAAATAAATAAGAACGATTATTTAATTGTGGAAGGTTAGAAAATCTAGGGGGCAGTGACGATGTATAGAATACCGGAGCGGACGACAGAGCGACGTTTTAAAATTGCGCACCGCGAGGCGTGGATCGGGGTTATACTTGCATTGGTAAATATTCTTTGGTGGTATGGTTTTGCATATACAATGGGATCGAAAGCCCCGGAGGAATATACATACGTATTTGGATTTCCGGCTTGGTTTTTTTGGAGCTGTATTGTCGGTTTTATTGTGATGGTCATCCTTGTTTTTATCGTTGTCAAATTTGTACTTGTTGACATGTCATTGGAAGATGAAGATGACACGGGGAATGGAGGGCATTCATCATGAATTGGGATGTGTTATTGCCTTTAATTCTATTTTTAGTAGTTATTTTTCTTATAGGGGTTTGGTCCAACCGGAAAATGGCTAAATCCACTTCTTTTTTAAGTGATTATTTTCTTGGAGGCCGGGAACTTGGCGGGCTCGTTCTAGCGATGACAATGGTCGCTACGTATGGAAGTGCTTCAAGCTTTCTTGGGGGACCAGGGGCTGCGTATACGATTGGTTTAGGATGGGTCTTACTTGCAATGACACAAGTTGCGACGGGTTATTTTGTCCTGCTAATATTAGGGAAGAAGTTCGCAATTGTTGCTCGCAGGTATAAAGCAATTACATTGATTGACTTTTTAAGAGAACGATATAAAAGCACGATTGTTGTATTGGTTTCTGCGCTTAGTATCATTGTTTTTTTATTCGCTGCAATGGCAGCGCAATGGATTGGTGGGGCCTACTTAATTCAGTCCTTAACAGGACTAACGTATGAAACAGCTTTATTCGTGTTTGCCATTGCTGTGTTAATCTACGTAATTATTGGCGGATTCCGTGCAGTAGCATTTACAGATACTCTTCAAGGATTCGTCATGTTTGGTGGAACACTTATCCTCTTAATTGGTGTGGTTATTGCCGGTGGCGGGTTGGATCAGATTTTTAATGATTTAATGGTTGAAAATCCGAATCTCATCACGCCTTATGGTCATGAAGGTCAACTCACCAGTCTTTACGTGTCTTCTTTCTGGATTTTAGTTGGGGTAGGGGTTGTTGGTTTACCTCAAGTCGCCGTTCGTGCGATGTCCTATCGGGATTCGAAGTCGATGCACCGTGCGTTAATGATTGGCACGGTTGTTGTTGGTTTTATCATGTTAAATATGCATTTAATTGGTGTGTTTGCGCGTCCAGTTCTACCAGGTATTGAGGTGGCGGATCAGGTTATCCCGTTAATCGCACTGGAGGTTTTACCGGGGTGGCTTGCTGGTTTGGTTTTGGCTGCTCCGCTTGCAGCAATGATGTCAACAGTGGACTCCCTGCTTTTACTAGTAAGTTCTTCGATTGTTAAGGATGTGTATATTAATTATATGAAGCCAAAAGCAACGTATAGCCATGTGAAGAAAGTAAGTATGGGTGTGACTGCATTTCTAGGTATTATCGTGTTTCTTTTAGCGATTAACCCTCCGGAATTATTGATTTACTTAAATCTATTTGCATTTGGGGGATTAGAAGCGGCGTTTATATGGCCAATCGTACTTGGTCTTTATTGGAAGTACAGTAATAAATACGGGGCTATCGCTTCTATGATTACAGGACTCGTTTCTTACATTATCATTTTTCGATTTAATAGTGAGTATGGTGACCTGTTTGGCGTTCATGCCGTGGTGGTCCCTGTTATATTATCCCTTTTAGCGTTTATTAGTGCTAGCTTGCTGATCAAACGGGAAGTCTATTATTTTCCGACAAAAACAATCTAATGAAACGAGGGTGACTTTTACGTCACCCTCTAATTTCTAGAAAAATTAAGCTTTCATCTTTGCTTGTTTTTGTTCAGATTGCAATATATATAAATCTCGGCCTGCTCCAAGACCAGCAATGAGTAATCCGATACATAGAATTCCAAACATCACAAAAGCTGGAGTCCATGTTTGAAAAGAATCAAATAAATATCCCATAAAAAATGGGCCTATTGCTGCTAATGAATATCCGCCGGACTGTGCCATACCGGATAAATTAGCTGCACCTTCTGCGTTTTCGGCTCGTAAAGCGAATAGAATTAGAGCAAGACTAATTCCCGCCCCTTGTGCCACACCTAATGCAATAATAAAGGCTACGACTAAGATCATATTTTCACTTAAAAAAATTCCGATAAAACCGAGAAGGTACAGAATAGCAATGCTAGCCACAATCGGACGTTGATTAGAAATGCGACTTGCAAGAACTGGTATTAACAGAGTTGCTGGAAGACCAGCAAATTGAAGGACCGTTAAGAGCCAGCCTCCAGTTACAACATCAATCCCTTGACTGTATAGGATTTCAGGAAGCCACGAGATCAGACAATAATAAATACAGGATTGAAGTCCCATAAAAAGTGTCACTTGCCAGGCAAGTGAGGAACGCCAAATAGAGCTTTTTGCACTAACAGAGTTTTTTGCTTTTGTGTGTTTATTTTTTAATTGGGGAAGCCAAATAAGTATCCCAATCAAGGGTAAGAGTGCCCATACACCAAGAGATTTCTCCCAGCCGAGGCTATAGTTTTCAGCCAAAGGAACAGCTAAACCAGAGGCAAGAGCAGCCATAATGGACATAGAAGTAATGTAAATGCCAGTCATCATTCCTAGTTTTCCGGGGAATTTGTCTTTAATAATACCAGATATTATCACATTACAGATAGCTATTCCTAGCCCTAAAATAGCAGTTCCGATGAATAAGGCAGTTACTAAACCTGTGGAACGAAGGAGGATGCCAGTGAAGATAGTAAGAAGAGCAAAGAAAATTGTTCGCTCATTTCCGAATTTACGGCCCATTTTAGGAGCAACTAGAGAAAATACTCCAAATGCTAATAGGGGAAGGGTAGTTAGAAGACCTGCTAGAGTGTTTGATATTCCTAATTCCACTCGTATCGTACTGATTAATGGTCCTACAGATGTGATTGCAGGTCGCAGGTTAAATGCAATGAAGATAATTCCTAAAATCAATATCATATTATGGACGGATATCTGTTTTGTTGAAAGTTGCTTTTGACCCATTAGTGAAGGCTCCTTTCACATTCGTAGAACTTCTTTGCTTTAATGTTTCATTCATACTACCATTTTTTACGCCAATTAACATGAAAGAAGGATGAAACTAACTCGTAAAAACTGGTAGATAGGTAGTGAAGTAATATTATATTTATTTTATATTGAAAATAAAGGCACCCCCCAAAAGGTTTTGTATCTTTTGGGAGTGCCTCTATTTTAGATTCGTTTAGCAGAAATAGCTTTTCGCACTTTTGTTAAAGATTTCTTCATAAGTTCTTTTCTTTGCATACTCACATTGACATAAAGAGCATCAATTAATGTAAGCTGCGCTAGACGCGAAGAAAGTGCTTCTGAACGGTAATCTGTTTCCTCTGATACCGTATACAAAGCCACATCAACACCTTGGCTGAGAGGTGATTTTGCAAGTGTTGTAATGCCGATCGTCATTGCTCCTTGTTCTTTTGCTATTTCCAGGGCATCGAGAATATCCCGGTTTGTTCCAGTATGAGAAATTAAAACAACGACATCTTTTTCCGTAAGCTGAGATGCGGACATCACCTGAAAGTGGGAGTCACTATATGAAATACAGGGGATCCCGGTACGCATAAACTTGTGATGAGCATCAAGGGCAATGGCACCAGAACCTCCATTTCCATAAAACTCTAGGCGATTAGCGCTTAAGATCATGTCTACAGCTCTTTTGAAATCATTACCATCGATAATTGTTAATGTTTCCTCTAATGTGCGTATATTAGCTTTGAATACTTTCTCTGCGACAAGCTGTTCGTCGTCGCCCTCTTGGATGGTTTCATGGATGTCTTTCATTCCTGTGTTGACTTCTGAGGCTAGGGCTATTTTCATCGCTTGATAACCTTTAAAACCTATGTGCTTACAAAAACGAAAGACTGTTGCCTCTGCTACCTGAAGTTTCTCAGCAACTTGGCTAATCGTTGAATGAACAATTTCTTCAGGATGGGCCAGGATGTAATCAGCAATTCTTTTTTCTTTTTCCCGGAAAGAGTGGTAAGAAGCTCTTATCCGGTGTTTGCAATGTCTATTTTCTGCTGCAACCATCTGAAAAACTCCTTTCGTGAAGTTGGAAATACTTTATTAGTTATTCATTTAATTTTAGAAGTTCTACTAATCATAGTATAAACGAATTTAACGAAAGGAGGTAATTGAAATGGGAATTGGTTTAATACTTTTTACTTCTTGAGACAGAAGAGGATTTTCTGGCATAATACTGCCTTAATAAGTCTTTATAAACCTTTCGGACAGAACCTTCACGGCTATGGCTTTTGTCATCTCTGCAGTGATTCTGCTCCATCAATAAATAATTCCGTTCCTGTTATATGACTAGAGGCGTCTGATGCTAAAAAGGAAACGAGACTAGCTACTTGCTCAGCGTTACCTGAATGATGCTCAAGAGGGTGACTTCCTTCGGGATATTCAACGGGAATTTTAATTTTTTCTAGCTTGTCCTTTTTCGGAAAAGTATTTTCACCGATATGCGTTTTTATTGCACCTGGGCAGATAATGTTGACACGAATGTGATAATTCGCTAATTCTAATGCTGCCACCGTTCTCTTTTAAATAAGGAATGGCGTATTTGCATGTAAGAAATGTGCTTTTAAAATTCGTTGTCAACGTTTCATCCCATTCTTCCGGTTGAAGATCCTCAATGGGGGCAACGGTACCATTTATGCCAGCATTGGCAAAAACAATATCCAAACGACCATATTGATTTACTGTTTCTTTAAAAGCGACCTCTAACTCCTTGGGTTTAGAAACATCTGCTTCGACAATAGATGCTTCTCCTTTATTATCTTCTATAGCAGCTTTTGTCTCTTCAGCGGATTTTTCCTTTAAATCGACTAAACAAACCTTAACTCCTTGCTTAGCTAAAAATACAGCAGAGGCTTTTCCAATTCCGGAACCTTCACCAGTAATAAGAGCAACTTTTCCATTTAAAGAATCATACTTATCCATCTAAATTTCCTCCTAATTCTTTTTTTCAAAAAGGCAATTTTTTTTATGAATAAACTCGAAGAAACGAAAGGCGAAGAATTCCAGCAGAAATAGCAACGACCCCACAATCCACATAGGGCGATTATCCCGAGAAGGCTGAAGCGTTGACCACGAAAGTGGACGCCAGTAGCGACTTAGAGCACCTCTATAAGAAGTAATCAATTATCAGCTAGGAAATAGCCTTTTTCAAAAGATCGTTAAATTAAATTTGCCCGTGTAGCTTTGTTTTTAAACGTTATCTAAAGGATCTTCCCCATGTTAAATAAAGCTTCAACCGACAACAAGGGGAATCATTTTGACTATCACGCAGTGTAAATGTGATGCCACTCGGGTTAAAAGATGTCTCTATATCTACGGGCACTCCTATTGTCTGTATGAGTCGATGAACTTCTTCGTGTTTTCCTGCTTGAGCAGCATTCATAAACTGGCGAATAAATGCTTCAGAATAAAACCCGTTTATCAATGTCATTCCATGCTGAAGCAAGCTTTGAGAAGTAGACAAAGATTGCTGAAAAATATCGATTTCTACAGGGGGATATACATCTTCCGGCCGGTAAACAGGATAAGGATTTGGATAGTAACGATAAGGATACATCTAAACATTCCTCTCCGTAATATTGTCTACTGTGTTATATGCAACATGTGCCTAGAAAGTGATAGTACAATTATTCATTTATTTTTATTGAATATATTGGAGGGTCTAGCACCTAGATGCGATTTAGAGGAGTTACCAGGGGTGGCGAAAAATCACGCAGTATATAACAAAAGACACTACGCACTTACATAACTAACAAAGCTTCTATTAGGTTTCTTGTATCAATTTTAGTTATAATAAAACCATTAGAAAATACTCAGCAAAAGGAAACTGATCTTAATGCAAGGAGGGGTACTATGGCAGATAAAATGAAAGACATGTTAAAAGACAAAATTAAAGTATTCCAGGAAAGGGCTTGGAAACATGATGAAGAAGGAAGTTTCCCTCGTAAAAACATTCAAGACTTGAGGGAAATAGGTTATACATCTTTAACAGTTCCTAAAAAATACGGCGGAGAAGAAATTTCATTACGACTATTAGTTGAGTTTCAGAAAATTCTTGGTAAAGGTGATGGCTCAACCTCGCTTTCTATCGGTTGGCACATGGGCCTCGTCAAACATTTACACGAGCAACAATCTTGGAAGGAAGAGATCTATGAAGCGTTCTGTAAAGATGTCATTGATAATGGCGCTCTTTTAAACAATGCTGCTTCGGAACCTGTAACAGGAAGCCCGACTCGAGGTGGGAAGCCAGAAACCACAGCCAAAGATATTGGGGACACTTGGATTATTAATGGAAGAAAGACATTTACGACAATGTCTCCTGTTCTAAACTACTTTGGAGTAAGTGCATCGATAGAAGGGACAGATGAAGTGGGAAACTTTCTAATTCCTAGAGAAAGTAAGGGTCTTTCAATCGAGGAAACATGGGATTCTATAGCAATGAGAGGCACAGCTAGTAATGATTTAGTACTTCAAAACGTTTCGATAAAAAAAGAACTCCTCGTCGAAAATATAAATAGAGGAAGTAAAGCAGCAAATGGATGGCTCTTGCATATTCCGGCTTGTTACTTAGGAATTGCCGAAGCTGCCCAACAATATGCGATAGACTTTGCTAAGTCCTATTCACCTAATAGTATTAAAGGGACCATTGCAGATCTTCCGAATGTAAAACAGAAAATTGGAGAAATGGAATTGAAAAGACTTCAAAGTGAGCATTTCCTTTTTTCAGTGGCGACCAAATGGGATGAATCTGATCATGAAACCCGGCAACAAATGAAAGCAGAACTTGGTGCGGTCAAGCATGCAATAGTAAATCAAGCAATAGAAATTGTCGACTTAGCAATGCGAATAGTAGGGGCGAAAAGTCTTTCAATGAAAAACCCCTTACAACGATATTACCGTGATATAAGAGCGGGCCTTCATAACCCGCCTATGGATGACATGACGATTATGCTTTTAGCTGCGGATACAATAAAAAAAGAGGAGTAACAAAAAGGGCACTGAAAAGGTCGTTTTTAATTTTTCAGTGTCTTTTTGATGGAATAAACCGAGCGTCTTTCTCCTAATAGGCTCGTGGTCATCCACGGAAAGGAAGAGGTAATTCATCCAAACAACCTTCGATTTAAAAGAGACGAAGATTTTTCTAAGTAAAATAAAGATATTGCATGTACTTGCTATGTCATAATTCAGTGAGATATCTTAAGATTGCGTTTTCATTACAATACGATTATCTGATAGACTTTTTCGTATAACATGTTAATATTAAAGTAACGAATATATCTATATTGGGGGGAGTTGACCTATGAAACTTTGGCTGAAAAAACTATCGGTAGTTCTCATAACATTTATGACCGTTGGAATGTATATTCCACCTACATACCTTGACGCAGAGGCTGAGTCAGCAAATAAAGAGGTTGTTTCTTCTAACGATCGTTTGCCGGAAACAGATACTCCCCTTCCAGATATAGGTGAAATAGAAGAAACACAACTTGATAGTTTGGACGATGAAGATGACGATGTCAGTGACCACTATATTCATATGGTTACGAATCAAGCCAAAGAACAAACTGTCACAAAACTTGGACCGAAAATTGTAAATAAAGTTGAAAATGATGTTATGACAACGATATTGCCCCATATAGAAGAGGTTATAGTTGGACTTTTCGAAGAGGCCGGTCAAGAAAAATTTCAATTTTATGAGATTACAGAAGACTTAACACCTGGTTATGGTGAAAAAATATTTAATGTTTATGATCATCAAGCAAAACAAGATGTGGCAATGTTTCATGTCAGGCGGGAAATTCGTCCTAAGGAAGGCTACTGGTTTAATTTTCACTACCATTTAAGTAACGACGATTTTGAAGAACACTATAATATCGGGGATATTTACTGGGATAAAAACACTCCACCAAAATGGATGAGTCAATAAGAAGAACACGAAGTGCCTGCCGAAAGAGAATAAATAACTTCCTCTTGAAAAAACTGGTAAGCATATATTCTTAACATTTAGGAAAAAGCCGCTGATAGCGGCTTTTTTTATTGTCATATAGCCTTTTTTGCTTTTATTTTTTTGATAATTCAGAAATGTGTTGATGTTCCTTATTTATCTTGTGATAATAGAACTACCAGAATGGAATATTTTATAACGTATTGTCATTTGTTATCATATAAATTGTTTTTGAAGTAGTACTTGTCCCTATTAGTCTGACGTTGATGCTTCCCACAGTAGTGGGAAGCATTTGCCACTAGCAGATCAGTTTCTAGCTTCCCTGTTCTAATTAAAACAACAATTGGGTTTAAGAGATCAAAACTACTAAGTTTTTAGGAGGCTGGAAGTCTTGCGAATAAAAACAATGAAATTGCCGCTTCTCACACTTCTCTTCCTTTTTATTTTTGGTATAGATGTATCTGCTACGTCAGTCATAACACTTGATGAATCTTCTGAAAGTTTTCGGTTAGATGGTCTCGTAGAAATACTAGAGGATAAAGAGAATCAATGGACGTTTGATGATATTCAGACACAAGAATTGGATGAACAATTTCAACCATATCATGGAGGGGTTCCTAATTTTAGCTACACGAGTTCCGTTTATTGGGTTAAATTTCAGCTTACAAATGACTCAAACGAAAACGATTGGTTACTGGAAATAGATAATCCAACTTTGGACAATGTGACTCTTTATTCTTCAGAATCAAACTCAAATTTCAGCCGCGAACTGACTGGAGATCTTCTCCCTTTCGACATGCGTGACATGGATCATCGGAATTTTATCTTTAACCTAAATATAGAACCCAACCACGAAAAACTAATATATCTTCGGTTTGAGACACAAGGTGCGATGCAATTTCCATTAACTGTTTATAGTCCCCCATCATTTCTTGATAAATCAGAACTTGAGTATGGCATACTCGGAATGTTTGTAGGATTAGGGCTTGTGATGGCATTTTACAATTTATTTCTATTCTTTTCATTACGAAATAAAAGTTATTTGTATTATGTCATTTTTATCGTTGCAAATGTCTTTACACATCTTGCATTTACAGGACTAGCCTACCAGCATATATGGTCCGATGCTGTTTGGTGGAATAATCGTTCGATTGTCTTTTTTATGAGTACGTCGAACATCATAGCCATATTATTCGCAAAATCGTTTTTAGAGGCAAAACAAAATATTCCGCGGCTTAATAGGCTCTTAAACGTGTTTGTTTTCTTCACCGTTACTGTCATTATCATACTTATGATATCTTATCCAACAGCTTTGAACTTAAGTATTGTGAGTATCGCGATAACTTCCATTGTCATCATTGCTGGAGCTTACATGTGTTTAAAGAAAGGTTTTAGACCTGCGCGTTATTTCCTATTAGCATGGATAGTTTTTTTTGCCGGCGTTGTTATTTCTATTTTGGCCGATTCAGGATTCATTCCAGTGAATTTTTACACGAAGTATGCGTGGCAGCTTTCCTCTTCTCTGGAACTAATATTATTATCATTTGCCCTCGCAGATAAAATTAATACGATGCGTTTAGAGAAGGAACAAGCTAAAAAAAATGCGATTAAGAGTCAGAAAGAAATGCTCGAAAGTCTACGACGGAATGATAAATTAAAAGACGAATTTTTAGCAGTAACTTCCCATGAGTTGCGAACACCGTTAAATGGGATTATTGGTATAACTGCTTCTTTACAAGAAGGAGCTGCCGGTGATATAAACGATGCTATGAACAGTAATCTTTCGATGATTAAAAGAAGTGGAACCCGTTTGTCTCATTTGATCGATGATATTTTAGACTTTTCAAAACTAGAAAATAATAATTTAGATCTATCATTAAAAAAGGTTCACTTAAAAGAAATCACGGATGTTGTTCTGACAATATGTGAAACACTAGTTAGGCAAAAAGATATTCAATTACAAAACAATATCCACTCAAAAATACCAGCTATCTTAGCGGATGAAAACCGTCTTCAACAAATTCTCTATAATCTAATTGGAAATGCAATTAAGTATACAGAAAAAGGGAAGGTTACTATCCAAGCCAAGGAAGTAAATGCCAAAGTAATCATTGAGGTGATTGACACAGGCATTGGTATTCCAAAAGAATACCACGAATCCATCTTTTTACCATTTAATCGTGGCGGTAATTTTACGAATAATTCGTATCAGGGCACTGGCATTGGTTTGAATATTACAAAGCGTTTAGTAGAGCTTCAACAAGGAGAAATATCGCTAGAATCAACAACTGGCAAAGGATCAATCTTTCGTTTTACGCTGCCTACTTTCAAAGAAAGCAGCAATGTAAATTCTGAAACTGTTTCTATTGAAGGCTCTTTCTCTAAAGAATGTAAAGAGGAGCCATTTCGGGAAGTGCATCACGTTAATTTTATCAATTAACATTTAGGCATGTGTTTTTTCTGTTTACTTCACAAATGCTATGTTTAAGTGTCATAATATGGACAGGAATAATAAATCTAAAGGGAAAATTCGTCTACATAAAGAGATAAATACGCTAGCAGTAACAACTAAAATCAACAGGAATTTTGATAGGAGATCGTGGGAGATAATGAAGATACTCAAAGAAAAAGCACAAGCACAAAAAAAGCATAGATCGATACTGCTTTTCTCTTCTCTTTTACTTGGCGCAATGATTGTTGCCCAAGCTTATTTTATTGTCACCATCGTAGATCGTATTTTTCTTCAAGGAGCATCTGTATCTGAGTTGTTACCGGAATTTGGTGGGTTACTTCTTGTTTTATTAGGCAGAGGACTCTTTACTTATATAAACGGTCGAACTGGAGTTCGGATGGCTTCTATTGTAAAAAAAGAATTCAGAGCCGAACTATTAGCCAAATTTAGAAGAAATCCAATGCAAGCTTCTTTAAAAGGGCAATCGGGTGAAAAAGTTAGTGTGATGATGGACTCCATTGATGAAATAGAGGCTTTCTATACAAAATACTATCCGCAAATGATCCAGACAACTTTTGTGCCAATTATTATATTGATTGCGGTATTTTCTGTAAACTGGGTGTCGGGACTAACAATGGTTATAACGGCACCTTTTATTCCGATATTCATGATTATTATAGGCCAGAAAACGCAAAAGAAGTCAGAGGAACAAATGGAAAAACTTGCAGCTTTTTCAGGTCGTTTTCTCGACACCTTACAGGGCCTATCCACGTTAAAGTATTTTGGCCGTTCGAAAGAACAATTGGAGGGAATCCGGGAAAGTAGTATTAACTATCGGGAAGCGACGATGGACGTATTGAAAATTGCCTTTCTATCGACGTTAATGATGGAGTTCGTTTCTATGCTAAGTATGGCGATCATTGCCTTGGAAGTGGGCTTACGCCTGGTCATTTATAATCAGTTGTCGTTTTTCACTGCTTTTTTCGTGTTAGTGTTAGCCCCAGAATATTACACATCGCTAAAAGAACTGGGAAGTGCTTTTCATGCTGGAAGAGGGAGTACAGGCGCTGCTAAAAGAGTGACTTCAGAATTAGAACAAGAAGAACAGCCGGTTGAATGGGGAGAGAACAGGCTACTGATCAATGATTCGCCACCTTCTATCGAATTTAAACGTGTTGGATTTAATTATGGTGAAGGATCATTTGCTTTAAAGGAAATTAGTGCTGAAATTGCCCCATTTAAGGAAGTGGCGATTGTCGGGAAAAGTGGTGCTGGTAAAACAACATTTCTGCATCTGTTGTCAGGACTTGTTTCCCCTTCTAAGGGAGAAATTATTGTTGACGGTCGTCCTTTATTTAGCTATCAAGAATCAGCGTGGTTTGATCAAATAGGCTATATATCCCAAAATCCATATTTATTCTCTGGAACGATAGCTGAGAACATTGCGGTTGGTGGAACGAGTCAGTCAACGAGAGCAGAAATAGTAATAGCTTCTGAAAAGGCTGGTATCGCAGAACTGGTTGAAGGTCTCGATGATGGCTATGATACTTTCGTTGGTGAAGGTGGACGAGGTCTTTCAGGTGGGGAAAAGCAGAGAGTAGCTCTTGCAAGGGCTTTTCTAAAGATGCCTTCCGTGGTTATTTTTGATGAACCAACTGTTGGCTTAGATCTTCAAACAGAACGTATTTTACAACGATCTATCAAGGAGCTAGCAAAAAGCTCTACTATAATCACTGTAGCACATCGCCTGCATACGATTAAAAATGCAGATCAGATTCTATTTTTAGCAGAAGGTAGTCTAGTCGCCTCTGGAACCCATGAGGACCTAGTTACCCAAGTACCGGATTATGCTGAGATGGTAGCGGTACAGCAAGGAGGCGATGCAAGTTGAAAGAGCTCGGAATAGTTGTGAAATTAGTAATGAAGGAAAAGAAAGACGTCTTATACTCTATTTTGTTTGGTTTTCTGGCGGGCATGGCTACAGTCAGCTTGTTTGCAAACAGTGGTTATTTAATATCCAAAGCAGCGGTGACACCGCCATTATATGTCTTAACGGTTAGTATTGCTCTTCTAAAACTGTTTAGTGTTACAAGAGCATTAACCAGATATGCAGAACGATACTATTCCCATCGGGCTACATTTACGATCTTAAGTAATTTGCGGGTTCATTTTTTTGAACGATTAGAGCCTTTGGTTCCCGGTATTTTTCAGAAGTACAGAAGTGGGGATCTATTGTCGAGAATCGTAGGAGATGTTGAAAGTCTTCAAAACTTTTTCTTGCGTGTGTATTATCCGCCAATCGTTATGATTATAGTGTTTTTAAGTACCATTGCGTTTACAATGTATTTCTCTGTAGAAGTAGCTATCGTACTCATATTAGGACTTATTTTGACAGGAGTCATCGTTCCAGGCTGGTTTGCTTGGAAACGAAAAAATATTGAAAGTAAATTAAGAGTGCAACGAGGAGAATTATCAACGGAAACAACGGAATTTTTATACGGTTTTCTTGACTTAAAAATTCACCAAAAACAAAAGGAAAAAGAACAACTGCTCACGAATGCTTCCAATAGCTATATTGAGGAGCAAGAACGTGATGGGGTGAGAGGCCTGTTTAATCATTCTGTGAATCAGATGGTTTCTTTAACGGTATCTTGGTTCATTTTGGTGATAGGAGGTTACTTAGTTTCCGCAGGTCAGTTAGATGGTGTATTCCTTGCTATGCTGGTGATGATTTCCTTAACTGTGTTTGAAAACTCAACACCGATGGCGGTTTTTCCTTCTCACTATGAGGATAGCAGGCTAGCTGCATCAAGATTATTTTCGGTAGTAGGTGGACAAAAACCGGATACCAATAAGTCTTCCGAAAAACCAAAGGAATTAAAACAACTAGATAACCGGGATGCATGGACGATTGAGATGGAGAATGTCTCATTCGCATTTCCGGATGAAAAACGACTTGCGTTGGATAATGTTTCATTGAATTTCCCAGCTGGATCTAAAACTGCAATCGTTGGTCCGAGTGGATCTGGTAAATCAACGTTACTTCAGTTATTTTTAAAGGTTTATGAGGCATCGAAAGGCAACGTGAGATTACAAGGAGAATCACTTGATCAAATCGAAAATAAAAGTGTTTGGAAAGGGACGAACGTCGTTCTTCAACACAACCACTTTTTCTATGGAACGATCCGCGACAACTTGCTTATAGCAGGTGATGAGTTAACAGATGAGGCTATGTTGCAGGCTCTTGGAAAAGTGCAACTTGGAAAATTTGCACTAGATGATCGAGTATTGGAGCATGGACAAAATCTTTCCGGCGGAGAAAAACAAAGGATGGCCATTGCGAGAGTGATGTTAAAAGGCTCACGTTTGTGGCTGTTGGATGAACCGACTTCCTCTGTCGATGCATTAACCGAGTCTATCATCTTCCAACACCTTTTGGAGCAAGCAAAGGAAGACACGTTGATCCTCATTAGCCATCGTCTCACTGGTCTTGAACAGATGGACCGGATTCTTGTAATGGAGCACGGCAAAATGATCGAGTCTGGAACTTTTAGTGAACTGATGGATAAAAAAGGTTATTTTTATGAAATGAAACAAATTGAAAAGAGTGTGTTCACGTAAGGTCGAAGCTAGACGTTTAAAATAAAACAATAATTTCTTTTTTACGGATCACCTTCCATTATAGAAGGTGGTCTTTTTAAAGAGATAAGAATTTATAAAATTGGCAACTACCTTCACACCGCAAGTATCAAGGGAAACCCACCCTCCTTTCGAGTAGCACCTATACGCACTACGTAGGTGCTACTCGGGGCGGTGGAAGCTGACGCTGTATTTAATAAAAGACGCTACGCGTTTTTCTTAGTTGAAGTTTGTAAATGATTGATTAGAAAATAAAAGCCTACGGTTGTAATTAATACAAGAACGGCACTGTATGTGAACAGAAGTGAAAATCCTGTAAAGGAAACGATTATCCCTAAAAGAAAAGATCCGGCAGCAATTCCAGAATCATAGAATGTAAAAAACGTTGCAGTAGCATGGCTGTTTCGACCAGGAGGTGCAAATTTTACCGATAAGGATAAGAAGAAAGGCAACAAAGATCCATAACCTATACCTATCAACCCAGCAGAAACCAAAAATAAAAATGCAGAATCTGCAATACTCAAAATCACTAAACCGATTGCAAATAAAACTAAACAAGGAAGAATTACAAATTTGGGACCTCGTTGATCAAATACTCGGCCTATATATGGTCTGGTGGCAAGCATTGTAACGGCAAAAACAAGAAAGAAATAACTGGATATTTTCGCTAGTCCGATTTCTGTTGCGTAAACAGATATAAAGGAAATGATTCCAGAATAGGCAAATGCAACAAGACTTCCCGTTAATGCAATAGGCATTGCTTTAAGTTCAAAAAAATGATGAATGGAAATCTTACTTTTCATGGGTTGCAGTGTTTTTGTGCTTATATCTGTCACTTTCACAAAGATAGCGCACAGCAAACCAATCATGATAAAAATGTTAAGCACAAAGAACAATTGATGAAATGAACCAAATTGGATCAGTGTAAGTCCAAAAAATGGTCCAACGACTACTGCTAAATTCATAGACATCATGTAATATCCTAGTCCTTCGCCTTGTCTTTTTATTGGGACAAGATTTGTGGCGATAGCTGTTGTCGCTGTTGTCAAAATTCCAAAAGATAAACCATGTAGGAAACGTAAAACCAAAAGTGCAGTGAATTGATCGATCCATAAATAGCCGAATGTCGTTACTGTAAATATGAACATACTTGCTACTAATACTCTTCTTTTACCTATGCGCTCTAGTATGATTCCCGAAAATGGCCTCGAAATTATTGCGGATAAAAGCATGACAGTAACAACAAGGCCCCCCTGAGCTGCTGTCCCTTCCAAATCGTAAATTACATAAAGAGGTAAGGTCGTTAATAATGTATAGAAAATAACAAATACAATGAAATTCACAAAAGAAATACTAAGAAAATCCCTTGTCCAAATTGGTTGTTTGCTAGTTTGCATATAATTGGTCGCTCTCTTTTGTTCCTAACTTTTCTAAAATTTGCTGGAGTTGTTGTTGTTCTTGTACAGTTAAGTGAGCTAAATATAGATTCTCAAATTTTTCTATAGATTGCTCCACCACCGGTAATTTCTCCTTCGCTTCTTCTGATAATTTTACAAATCGTTCTCGTTTATCTTTGCCAGGAGTTCTAACAATCCATCCGCTTGTTTCCATTCGTGCAAGCGTACGTGTCACTGTTGGAGCCTCAACTTTAAGGTATTGCCAAATTTCTGTTTGAGTCATGGGTCCCTTTTGGCTGAGGGTGTAGAGAATAGTCCACTGAGACGTGTATAAATTATGCTCCTGCAACTGTTCGTTTAATTGCTTCGATAATAGTCGAACCTTTTGGTTTAAAGTATGTAAAAGAGTGCTTGTATTCATGACTATTTTCCTCCATCTAATATTTACCTAGGTAAGTAATGATTATTATCCCCATTATAGTGGGAGGAAAACAGATTGTAAACTCGAAGAATCAATGCAAAGGTTTTCAAAGTAGATAAATAGAATGAGGGCTGAATGAATATTATTATACGGTTGAATGATGACAATGGCTGGATATATCAGGCGAAGAAGAAGGACTGAAGCTTAGAGATAGTTCATATGGACTTTGAGTGTAAACAAGAAGAGACAAAGCAAATCAATGGAGAAGTCGATCAGCTTTGCCATTAATGTCAGAGGGAAACAAGGATTTTTTAATTTTTTTAAGATGACTTTTTCTGTTTATGTTTTTCATATTTTGTGAAAATAAGAGAATCATGATTAGGGTGATTTGTCCGCAGGAAATCTTCAAAAGGCTCGCCATATTTATCAATGAGTTTCTTGGTGCCGAATGGTTTGCCGAATAGTTTCCCTAAATAGTATTCCCACTCATCCAAGTCTCTGTTACTGTGTTCATTTATTTGGTGTCGGTGTGTGAGCTCTTCTAACTGAACTTTGCTAATACCGATATTCATATAATAAACGCCTAACAAGATGGCTATAATGACAATGATTGCAATTAAATATATCAATGGTAATTCTCCTTTTTTGATAAAGTAAGTAATCATAGTGAAAGATTGGCTTGCAGTTTTTCACCAGTACCTCTTAAAATAGTATACCATCTATCAAAGAGGACAAGTGAGAGTTCAGAGTCAATAAATGATATAGTATTACTAGAGGTGATATGATGAACACACAAACATTTCGTCGATTAGATGCGACTGATTTAGCAGAGTTGATTCAGAAAAAAGAAGTTACAGCAGTTGAATTATTGGACCTTAGTTTTCAAGTGGCTAAAGAGTTAAATCCTCCTCTGAATGCTATTATACATATGCGAAAAAAAGCAGTTTATGAAGAAGCACAGAAACTAGATTGCTTGAATTTGCCCTTGGCTGGTGTGCCGATACTGTTGAAAAATATTTCCCAAGCAATAAAGGACGAACCGATGACAGCGGGAGCAAAATTACTTAAGGGAAATATAGCGAAACAGACGTCAAATTTTGTATCTAAATTACAGAAGGCAGGATGTCTGATTATTGGTCACACGAATACACCAGAGTTTGGATTAAAAAACATAACAGAACCGAAGCTTCACGGCGTAACCAGAAACCCATCGAACACGGAGTATTCTGCTGGTGGCTCTAGTGGTGGCGCGGCAGCTGCGGTTGCTTCTGGAATAGTCCCCGTTGCAGGAGCAAGTGATGGGGGAGGTTCGATCCGAATTCCTGCCTCGTTTACAAATATTTTCGGTCTCAAACCAACCAGAGGAAGAACTCCAGTAGGACCAGGGATTGGTAGACAATGGCAAGGGGCTTCGATAGATTTTGTCGTTAGCCGAACGGTTCGAGATAGTGCGGCCATGCTTGATGAGTTACAGGTTATTCAACCAGAAGCAGCATTTCAAGTCCCATTGTTTGCGGGAAGTTATACAGAACAATTAAAAAGACCTTGGGTGAAACCTCTCCGAATTGGTTTCACAACGGAGTCTCCAGTAGGTACACCGGTATCTACAGAAGCTCGTAAAGCAGTAAATAAAACCATGACTTGGTTGGAACAGCAAGGGCATCATGTCGAAGAAAGAAATAATGACGTAGATGGCATTGGGCTTATGAAAAATTATTATTTAATGAATTGTGGCGAAATCTCAGCTATGATTCAATCGATGGAGAAGATGCTAGGCAGGAAAGTCACCCCTGGAGATGTAGAAATAGAAACGTGGTTGCTGCATGAAGCCGGAAAATCTGTATCAGCAGCAGAATTCACTGGCAGTCTTGCCTCTTGGGATAGAGCGGCAGCACAGATGGCCAGCTACCATGAAAAGTATGACTTTTTTGTGACTCCTGCGACTGCGTTTTCTGCTCCAAAAATCGGTGAGTTATCCCATTCGACAGCGGAGCAAGAAAGATTACAAGAACAGATGGCTAAACTGGCTGGGGACGTGACAAAGCAGCAGCAATTAATCTATGAAATGTTCCTGCCTAGTTTAACGTATACCCCATTTACGCAACTGGCTAATTTAACAGGACAACCGGCGATGTCTGTCCCCGTTCACTTGACTGAAGAGGGTCTTCCGATTGGAGTACAATTTATGGCTACTAAAGGTCGAGAGGATTCATTGTTAAAAATAGCTTGGCAGTTCGAGCAATCAGCTATTTGGGAGGGGAACCGTTAAAAAACGCATCGAATGTTTCGATGCGTTATACGTCCGTCCGTATGGAGAGAATTATCTGTTTTGTTCAGATTCCCAAGTATTCACTTCTTTTTCTGCTTCATCTCTTTCTTTTCCATAACGCTCTTGAATTTTCCCAACAAGCTTATCTCTGTCTCCATCAATAGATTGAAGGTCATCATCCGTAAGCTTTGACCACTTTTTCTTTGATTCACCTTTTAATTGATTCCATTTACCTTTGAAAATATTTTTGTCCATTTTTATCAACTCTCCTTAATTTTAGGATTGTTAAAATCTCTTTCATACTTTATATACTCGTTTTAATACGATGTTAAACCGGGAAATAAGTTGTATTTTAAGAGTTTTTGACTTTAAAATTAGGGTATAGGTACTTAGTTACATATTAAAGGATAGGTTCAATTGGTGATCCAAAGCTGCTTTTATTTCGTTATAAAAGTAGGAAGACTATCCGAGAGGAGATTAAGATGGGTGAAAACAAGGACTTAATGTTGTACGAGCGACTTCGCTCCGGTGATAAAGAAGCGCTTGAATCTCTTTATGACAAATATGAACGTCTTCTCTATTCCTTTTCATACAAGATGGTACATGATCCTCAAGCGGCGGAAGAGATTGTCCAAGAGGTTATGATAAAAGTATGGAAAGGCACAGGTTCATATTCTGATAAAAGTGGTAAATTTTCTTCTTGGTTACTAACTGTTACACGCAATACAGCGATTGACTATATTCGAAAAGAGAAAAAAGTCCGTTCAGAAGAGGTTTATCAAGAAGTAGAACTACGGGATCATCAAGCCCCCGTGGAAGACTTAGTGGAATGGAAAGAAAAGGGTGACCGTTTAAAGACGGCCATGCGTACATTAAAAAAAGAACAACAAATAATTATCGATTTGTTTTATTTTAAAGGGTACTCTCAACAAAAAATATCTGAGAGAATTGATATTCCTCTTGGAACGGTAAAAGGGCGAATTAGGTTAGCTTTGAAGCACCTGAATGGCCAATTGCATGATGAAAGGAGGGATTTACAATGACTGAACGCCAATGTGATCAGGTAATCGATTATTTTAACGATCAATTATCAGATGAAGAAAAACGAGAGTTTGAAGATCATTTGCGAAGTTGTAAATCCTGTCAGGAGGAGTTAAATGAATTGCGTGATTTAACAAGCGATCTTCCGTTTCTAACTGAATCAGAGGAGCCACCTCAAGGCATGAAAAATAGAGTATTAGCTAGTGTTTTTGATGAAAAAAAGGAATCAGAAACGATGCAAAATACCACACCAGTTTCACCTGAACGTGAGTCAATAACTGAAAATCATCCCGGAGTATCAAGACGTCGTCGTTCCCCAATTATTTTTGGAACACTCGCTGCAGCACTGTTATTATCGGTAGCGGGAAATGGCTATCTATGGAATGAGGCCAGAGAAACAGAGTCTGAAAAAGACAACATTGCGATGGAAAGAGACATTCTTGAGTCGGATTATAATGAGATATTAGCTCAGATCGAAACCGATGATGAAGAAGGAGTCTATGATGTTATCCAGACTTCCAATCTTTCTTCTATAGATGAGGGAGAAGAATGGCAAGGTAAGGCAAGTATAATTGCTGAAGGTGGCAATATAGACTTGGTCATCCAAGTAGAAGGGCTTCCACCACTAAACGGAACAGAAACTTTCCAAGCTTGGATTATTGAAGGAGAAACCCCACTGCCAGCGGGGAATTTCAATATTGATGAGAATGGAAATGGAGCAGTGACGTATCGTATTAGTGACTTGGAAGATTTTCAAATTGATCAAATAGCCATCACATTAGAACCACAACCATACAATGAAACGCCCGAAGGAGATCTAATTCTCGCTTCACCTTTATAAAATACGAAGAGACCCGGAAGATTTCGATCTTTTGGGTCTTTTTTGTGGTGGATGGGGTTTGGTACTTTTGCGATTGCTTGTCGTAGTTGTCGGTAGGTGCTCCTGCGATTACTCGTCGCAGAATGTCGGTAGGTGCTACCGGGGTAGCACCTACAAACGTAGCAGGTAGAAAACGGGGGAATGAGTGAGGTTGAGGGAGGTAGAAGAGTGGAATTATCGGTAGGTGCTACCGGAGTAGCACCTACAAACGTAGCAGGTAGAAAACGGGTGAATGAGTGATTATGAGGGAGATTGAAGAGGAGGAATATCGGTAGGTGCTACCGGGGTAGCACCTACAAACGTAGCAGATAGAAAACGGGTGAATGAGCGAGGATGAAGGAGGTAGAAGAATGGATTTATCGGTAGGTGCTACCGGAGTAGCACCTACAAACGTAGCAGGTAGAAAACGAGCGAATGAGTGAGGATGAGGGAGATTGAAGAGTGAAGTTATCAGCAGCTGCTCCTGCGATTACTTTCGTCGCAGAAAACATTGCTAACGATCTAGCAACTACAAAAACTAACAAAAAAAACGAAACATTACTAGTTTTATTAAAAATAATTAACCTCATTAAGCACTGATATATCAACGTTCTAGGAAACAACTATAATTTTTTATTGAAAATAGTGATCCATATTGATCTCTCTTCCGTTATCTTGGGTGAAAGCAAATTAAAACAAACTAAAGGGAGAGTGTTTCAACATGAATTGGAAAAGATCATTAGCAGTATTACCATTAGGAGCAGCACTATTAATTCCGGCAAACTCGGTTTTTGGACATGGGCATGACGAAGAGTCAGACATGAAAGAAGGACACGGCGAGTATGAGGTAAGTGTTTCTACACCAGCAGCAGACCTTCGAGCAACATTAGACCAATACTTATCTGAGCACGCCTTTTTAGCAGTATTAACGATGCAAAAGGGTATTGACGGCGCAGAAGACTTTGAAGCAACGGCAGGAGCGTTAAGTAATAATACGGATGATCTGACAGGTGCTATCGCAAGTGTATATGGCGATGAAGCTGGAGAGATGTTCCGTGGAATGTGGGAAGATCACATTGGATATTTCGTTGATTATGTAACAGCAACAGCAGAAGAAGACGAAGCAGGAAGAGAAGCAGCATTAGCCGAGCTAGATAATTATCGCGCAGATTTCTCTGAGTTTCTAGCATCAGCTACGGAGGAAAGATTAGAAGCTGGAGCGCTAGCAGAAGGTTTACAAATGCACGTTGATCAGCTAGTTTGGGCTTTTGACAATTATAATGCAGGTGAATTTGACACTGCATATGACAATGTTAGTGAAGCAATGGAGCACATGTTTGGTGTAGGTAAAGGTCTTTCTACAGCAATCGTAGATCAGTTTGATGAAGATTTCGATGGTTCACATCCTGATACACCAGCAGCTGACCTTCGCGCTGATTTGAACTTCCTTTTCTCTGAGCACGCAGCACTAGCTGTAGTAACAATGCAAAAAGGGATTGATGGTGCAGAGGATTTTGAGTCAATTGCAGGATCATTGAATGAAAACACAGAAGAATTATCAGCAGCAATCGCTTCCGTTTATGGTGAAGAAGCAGGAGAGGCATTCAATGAGCAGTGGAGCGAGCATATTGGTTATTTCGTTGATTACGTGACGGCAACTGCAGAAGACGATGAAATGGGTAAAGAAGAAGCTTTAGAAAATCTTGATGGCTACAGAGCAACATTCTCTGAGTTTCTTGAAACAGCTACTGAAGAAAGACTAGATGCTACAGAACTTGCTGATGGTCTTCAAATGCACGTCAACCAATTAGTTGGTGCTTTTGATAGCTATGTAGAAGGCGACTATGAAACAACGTATGAAAATGTACGTGAAGCATATGGTCACATGTACGGTGTAGGTGAAGGCGTTTCTGGTGCGATTGTTGACCAGTTCCCTGAAAAGTTTGAGTCAGGTATGCCTAGTGAAATGCCTAAAACAGGTTTAGGTGGAATGAGTGATTCAAATTCTATGTCACCATGGTATTTGTATAGCATCATGACAATTTTACTTGCAGCTGGAGTAGTTATGATTACTCGCAGAAAAACATCAAATCAACAATAATTAGAACGTAATCCTATTCAAAGGTGATGACGATGAAAAAATGCATAGGCTTGATAGTTTTACTACTAGTGTCTTGCGGTACGAATGAAACAGAAGAAACTTCTGAACAGATGATCAATGATTCAAATGATACTGTTTCCAGTGTCCAAAACGATGAATCACTTGATGAGGTTGAGGTGGAAGCGGAAGAAGAGGGGCAGGAAACAGCCTCTTCTGTTCCAGCTTTAAAGATTCCCACAGATAAAACTAAACGAGATGAATCCCAAGTTATGAGTTATGTTAGAGAGGGAATTGAACCAAATAACATTGAAATTCCCGCGCTTGGCATAGATGCACCCATAGAGGATGTTGGCTTGTTGGATAGCGGACAGATGGATGAACCATCAACTATGGATGGGGTTGCTTGGTATGAAGGTGGCTATTTGCCGGGGGAACAAGGAAGTTCTGTTCTGGCAGGACACGTAGACAGTAAAACAGGGCCAGCTGTATTTTATCAACTTGAGGAGTTAACTCAAGGAGATGAAATCATTGTTACCGATGAACAGGGAGAAGAAAAAATCTTTGTTGTTCAAGAAAGTAAGAGTTATGATCGCAATGAAGCCCCATTACAAAAGATTTTTGGCTATTCCTATCGAAGTCAGTTGAACCTTATTACCTGTACAGGAGAATTTAATTCCAAAGCAGGGACTCATGATGAACGACTTGTTGTTTATACTGTGTTAAAAGATGATTTGAGTGATAGTTAAGCAATAATGATTGCTAATCCACTATGAGAAAACTCTCATAGTGGATTTTTCAATCGAAAAAAATTTACAGCTATCTTTACGCCACGCGTGTCAAAGGAACCCCACCCTTGACACTTAAATGATGGTGGCTAAAAGATCACGCTGTATTTAAGAAAAGACGCTACGCGTTTTTCTTATAAACTAAGTACTTTTTCCTATACTTTTTCTAAAAGAGTTTATATTAAAAGTAATTAACAGGTATTGATGATATAATTGGACTATTAACTTGTACAGGAGAAAAAGCGCTATGAAACTAAAAATGAAGGTATTTAACGTCATTTTAATCTGTTTATTGGTATTTTTCATCGTTTTACTTTTTATTATCAAACCGATTTTACTTGAAAGTGCAGCAAAATTAGACGAGCATCGTTTATCTACTAAAATGGATAATGTCCTTGCGTACATAGAAAGTGAAACGGATGATCTTCAAAGGCTTAATAAAGACTGGGCAGTGTGGGATGACACCTACAATTTGCTTTTAGGGGAATACCCTAATTACGCGGGAGTGAATTTACAAAAAGAAACCTTTACGAATAACGAAGTAAACTTAATGATATTCATCAATGAGAACTCAGAAATAATAGAAGAAAAAGCAATGAACTATGATACGGGGATAAATTTAGAGCTTGGTGAGGAATTTGTTGAAAACCTTAGTTTACTAATCGATAAGAAGAGCAACAAAGAAAGAACGTTGTTCGGCGTTACGGAATTTGGTTTAACAATGTTATCTGTCGAAGAAGTTTATCCGAGTAATGGAGAGGGTGATTCAGCTGGATTACTCGTGATGGGGAAATTTTTAGAGACTGGTTATTTTGATCGGATGCAAAAAGAATTAGCTACTTCTTTTTCATACATCGAAGTTGATGAGGCAGGCAACGATGGTGGCCATGAAATATCAATCACCGATAGTACAATGATAAATGGATCAATGTATCTTTTTGATGAATTTAATGAACAAATGCTACGGTTAGATATTCCTATGCCAAGAAGCCACTATATGGAAGAACAATCAAATATGAATATGCTTTTTCTGTCATTTTTCCTAGCTAGTGTCCTGCTAACAATGATCTTATTTTATTTATTAGATCGATTGATTACTTCAAGAGTAACGGGACTGTCAACGGAATTGCGGACTATTCAAGCAACAAAGGATGAAAAGAATGCCAGAGTGGAAGTGGATACATCAGGTAGCGATGAAATAAGTATGCTGAAACATACGATTAATGACTTACTTCAAACGTTAGATTGTAAAACGGAAGAAGTTAAGAATTTGGCATTTTATGATCAAATGACAGGGTTACCTAACCGGTATTATTTATATCAATACAGCTTTAAAAACAAAGAGCAGCATTCGTTTTATACGATATTTATGGATATTGATGGTTTTAAAAGTGTGAATGATACCTATGGTCACCTGGTCGGGGATAAATTATTAAATGAGTTTTCTTCGAGATTAAGAGAATTTATGAAGGATCAAACTGGCTTTGTTTCCAGACTTGGTGGAGATGAATTTATCATTCTGCTGGAAGATATGGATAATGAAAAACTAGAAGAGCAGCTTGATAGATTATTAACTTCTCTTAGACGGGAATATAGAATAGATAACACGAGGATTAGCAATTCAACGAGTATGGGTATTAGTCATTATCCTAAAGATGGAGAAAGTCTGGATGAACTTATTCAAATGGCAGATAAGGCGATGTACCAAGCGAAAAAGAATGGAAAAAATAGATGGCATTTTTATAATCCAAAGCCATTTCCATAATCCCTCTTATTTTGGAAAAGCAACTGCAGACAAGGATCGCTTGTAACTGCAGTTGCTTTAAAGCTGTAAATTTAAGTAACTCAGCGTAATTTGAATCACCCAATGATCTGATGATAAATCGTCCTGGCTTCGGAAATGTCACTGGTGCCATGAATAAGTACTCTTCCATCTAAAAAGAATACGAGTCTGTGTTTTTGATGAAAAAAAGTGACTAAGTAAGGATTCGATTCCACTTTTCCTTCAAGATGAGACAATTGTTCTTTTAAAGCTTGTAAATCTCTTGTCATGTTATCAGAAGGTCGGATTTGAACAGAATCTCTTCCGCATAACACAGATGATTTTAGTTGTTTCTCGAATGATAAAAATGGATAGGTTGGATTAGTGCCACATGACAAACAATGCTCGTTTTTCAAGCTGCTCACATCAATCGTCGACTGTTCATTTTTCCAAAGATCAAAAGAGATTAATCTTTTTCTTAAAGAAGCTTTGTCGTTCACTAAGAGCTTCATAGCTTCCGTTGTTTGGTGAGCTACGACCATTTGAACTGCAGGTGCTATAATTCCGGCTGTATCACAGGTTGCTCCACCGAGTGGAATAGTTTCCATCAGACAATGCAGGCATGGAGTATCTTTAGGAATCACGGTGAAACTTAACCCGTAACTACCAACGCAAGCACCATAAATCCAAGGGATATCGTTTTTCTGAGTCAGGTCATTGATGATTAATCGAGTATCAAAGTTATCTGTAGCATCTATTAGAAGATCTATTCCTTTGAGTAAACCTTCGAGCTCTTCTTTTCTTATATCTAAAACATGGGCACGAATGTCAACTTGAGAATTTATCGCTTCAAGGCGAGTTTTTGCAGCAACTGCTTTTGGAAGGCGTTCGAAAGCGTCTTGTTCCGAGTAAAGCTGTTGGCGTTGAAGGTTACTTTTTTCTACATAGTCCCTATCCACAATAGTAACTGTACCTACGCCTGCTCTTACAAGATTTTCTGCATTCCCAGTTCCTAGCGCCCCGGCTCCGATGATTAATACATGTTTCTGTTGGAGAAGGTGTTGCCCTTTTTCACCGATAGGCTTAAATAAAGTTTGTCTCGAATAGCGAGTTTCCATGTTATCCACCACCAACGAAGTGGACGAATTCTAGTTGGTCATCGGCTGTGAGAAGGGTCTCACTGTGAGTTGTTTTATCAATGATTACGCCATTCTGTTCGACAATCACAACTTTTTTATCTAATCCATAGTGTGATAGTAAATCTGCGATTGTACGAAGACTTTCTGGAATCTCATCTTTTTTCCCATTCACTTGTATGAACATGTTTGTTACTCCTTTCTTGAAAGATGAAAGATCTTTCGTAAGCTTCTTTATAGGTTCTGGCTGCTTTTTCAGGATGTGGAGCACTAAAAACTCCTGACATCACTGCCATTCCATTTGCTCCGGTTTCCATGATGTCATTAACGTGAGCCGGTTGAATTCCTCCAATGGCAATCACTGGAATGGTCACAGTTTCCACAATATTGCGTAGACCTTGTAAACCGTTTGGTTGTTTTCCAGGTTTAGAGGAACTTTGATAAATATGTCCAAAAAGAAGATAGTCTGCTCCACTTTCTTCAGCTTCTTTTGCTTCAGTTACAGAATGAATGGATTTCCCAATCCTGAGAAAGGGGAATGCTTTTTTTATAGCAGCGACATGGAGACTGTGAAAAGCAAGTTGAACGCCAGCTACTTGCGTAACATGTGCGACATCTGCCCGGTCATTGACAGTAATTTTAGAGCTTGGGATTCCGGCTGCTAATAGAAGCTGAATTGTTTCGTATAATTCCGCCGAAGACTTTTGTTTTTCACGCAATTGAATAAAGTCGACATAAGGAGCAGCCAATAATGCTTTTTCCACAAGTGTTTCAATCGAATGATTGCCATCAGAAACAATATGAAAATCAAAGTCTTGATTTGTCATCAAACAACCTCCTTATTTTTAGGACAGGATGTGCCAATCTTTCATCACGGGTTGGTATCCTTTGGCGAGTAACAGTTCTTTGACCTCTTTGACAGAGCGCTCATCGGATATTTCGAATTGACTTTGCGTTGCATCAGGTTCTGTATAACCGCCAACGACAGTAGAAGAGGCCGCAGACATTTTTGTAACACCTAATGGGATAAGTTGGTCACGAAATTCTGGCGTTTCTCTCGTTGATATGGTGATCACGGACCGTGGTAAAAATAGTCGTGAAGCAAGCAAGGCTTGAACAAGATTCTTATCTGTCACATCGACTTTAGGTTGGAAGTCACCAGCATTTGGACGAATTCTAGGGAAAGAGACACCTACTTCTGTTTCTAGATAGTTATCTTGTAAATAAGCTGCATGGAGACCGGTGATGAAGCTTTCTTTTCGCCAATCGTCCAATCCTAGAAGTGCCGCGATATTTACCGAGCGCATTCCGGCAATGGCGCCTCGCTCAGGCGTATCCAAGCGATATTTAAAGTCTCGCTTCGGACCTTTCGTGTGAATACCAGCATAAATTTCTTCGTTGTAGACTTCTTGATAGACGGTTAGTCCGTCGATACCGTGGTCGACTAATTCTTGATACTCCTCTGTATCCAACGGTTGAATCTCTAAACCAATTGAAGAGAAGTATTTTTTCAGTACTTTCAAGCTTTCCTTTAAATAGGCATTGGATGAATGCATTCTCGATTCACCGGATAAAAGTATGATGTGTTTAATCCCCATGTCCGCTATAATTTTTGCTTCCTGTTCAATTTCTTCCATAGACAGGCGTCTTCTAGGGAAATCATTATCGACACTAAAACTACAATATTTACATGTGTTGACACAGTAATCAGATAAATATAATGGAAGAAACAACTGCATAGTTTTGCCGAAATGCTGTGTTGTTATTTCATGGGATTTTTGTGCCATTTCCTCTAAATAATTTTCTGCTGCAGGGGATAAAAGTGTCATGAAATCTTGTTCGGATAATCGGTCTTTTTTCAAAACTTTTTCAACATCACGGTTTGTGACGTTTTCAAAAAGCTCATCATAAGAAAGTGTATTAATCTCTTTTAATTTCGTATAAAAACTCATTAAATCACCTTTTCATTGAATATATTTTAGGATCGGACAGGTTCTAGAAACGGTATGCGTTGTTCTTACAAGATAAGAATTTGTAAGTTGACAGCTATCTTTACGCCACAAGCATCAAGGGAAGTTCGCCTCCTATCGAGTAGCACCTACACGTACTACGTAGGTGCTACTCGGGGTGGCTTTAAAGATCACGCTGCATTTAATAAAAGACGGCTATGCCGTTTTTCTTAACCTAGAAATCCTGTTAATGGCGAAGAGGCATGGGCTTTCTTTGAAATAGGTCCGAGTCCTGAAAGATAACCTAGACGGCCGGATCGAACAGCTAAGTTAAAAGCATGTGCCATGTTGATAGGGTCATCAGCTGTAGCAATTGCAGTATTTACAAGCACGGCATCAGCACCCATTTCCATTGCTTCTGCAGCTTCTGAAGGTTTACCAATCCCTGCATCGACGACAATAGGAACCTTGATTTCATCGATCATGATCTGTATCATTTCCTTCATTCGAATTCCTTTGTTTGAACCGATAGGCGCGCCTAGTGGCATAATGGCAGATGCTCCTGCTTGCTCCATTTGCTTTGCGGCCATTAAATCGGGACTCATATATGGTAAAACAATAAAGCCTTCCTTTGCTAAAACCTCGGTTGCTTTCACTGTTTCTTGGTTATCAGGCAGTAAATATTTACTGTCAGAAATCACTTCAATTTTAATCCAATTACCCATTCCACTCGCTTTCGCCAGTCGGGCAATGCGTATCGCTTCATCCGCGGTTCTTGCCCCAGATGTGTTTGGCATTAAGGTAACGTGATCTGGTATATCATTCACAATATTATCTGCTTCAGAATCCATATCAACACGTCGCAATGCAACAGTCACTACTTGTGACTCAGACGTTGTGATAGCTTCTTTCATCTGATGATGATCGGCATATTTCCCTGTGCCTATAAATAAACGACTTGATAATTCTACTCCACCAATAACTAACGAATCTTTCATTTTTCATTCCTCCAATGTTGAAATAAAAAGATAGACAAGAACTTAATAGTACAGGGGATGAAAACGCAAAAAAGCCCGCCAACTAGGGCGGGCATAATAAACATATAATAGAAGATTCTACTTTAGTTCATCTATGCTTCCCTACGTTGGTATTAACCAATTCAGGTTCAAAGGGTCGGCGGTTGTTCCTCTCAGCCATCACATCACGGTGGCTCCCCTAGCAATTACTTATTAAGTTCTTATATTTACCATAACATAGATTAGTAAGCGGTTACTACTGTTTAAAGAATATACATCGAAAATTTAGATGGTTTTCGAATAGTCGGTCAAACCAACTTCGTTTTCACTCCATTTCCAAAACGCTGTTGCCAAAGTTTTATCTCGTGCGGTTTCCGAGGCGGAGATCTTTTTCTTATGTTCGAAGTATTCTCCGGTAATTCCCTTGATTTCAGGGCTTGTTGCTAGGTAGATTGCAGTCCGAGATCCCTCAGCAGGTGTTTGGAAAAATGGTTTTAACAGTTTATGAACGGTTTTTCCGAAGCCCGTTTTTCTGTCGACTCCGAGGCTCGTCGCAACGGCACCTGGATGTACTGCATTAACCGTGACATTTGTGTTTTTTAATTGACTGGCCAGTTCTTTTGTAAAAAGAATATTTGCTAGTTTGGAACGTCCGTATCCTTTGATAACATTATATTTTTCATTGGTGAAATAAGGATCATTCAAATCAAATTTACCCCATTTGTGGGCTCCGGAAGACAATACGATAATGCGACCATCCGGTGACTCTTTGATCATGTCCAACAGTTCGTTTGTCAGAAGAAAATGCCCTAAGTGATTGACCCCTAACTGTAATTCAAAACCATCCTCTGTTAATTGCTTTTTTAACGAAACAACACCGGCATTATTAATGAGGATGTCAAGATAGTCAAAGGTTTCTCGGAACAGTTGTGCAAACGACCGAACACTCTTTAAGGAACCTAAATCACAAATCATCAATGAAATGTAGTTGGAACCACTTTGCTCGATTGCTGTCGACAGTGCTTCCCTTCCTTTTTCAGGGTTCCTGCATACCATAACAACTTGTATCCCTTTCTTAGCTAATTCAATAGACGTCGCCAATCCCATGCCGGTGTTGGCACCGGTGATGATTGCCAGCTTTTTTTTCATGATCTATACCTCCGTCGTTATAAATTCTCACATTCATGCGCTTAGCAAAACTATTTAATGTTATTCTTATTATAAGTCTAACAGAATGAAATGAGCTTCAAAAAACTAACGTTGAAAGAGAATCTATTAATATTATTGCGATTTGATAAAATAGAGATAGGGTAAATAAATAGACAACTGGTTTTAGCTAAAGGAGAGGAAAAAGATGCAGTCACCACTTAATATCTATTCAGAAATAGGCACACTTGAGAAGGTAATGGTACATAGGCCAGGTAAAGAAATTGAAAATTTATTCCCAGAGTTTATGAAGGAATTTCTTTTTGATGATATCCCTAATCTGCGATTGGCTCAAAAGGAGCATGATAAATTTGTAGAAGTTCTCTCATCCAGGGGGGCAGAAGTACTTTATGTAACTGACCTTGCTTCCGCTGCCCTTACGGAGAAAAGTGTTAGAGAAGTCTTTATCGATGAGTTTCTGACCCTTCCAAAACAGCTGCATCGAGATGAAGAGAGTGTATATAAAAGTTTAAAAGAATACTTGCTTTCCAAAAATCCAACTGAGCTTGTTGAAACTTTGATTCGGGGTATCCGTAAAGAAGAAGTTTTTGTAGAAAAACGGCACAAGCTTGCTGGAATGCTGGACCACCCGTATCCATTTTATTTAGATCCGTTGGTTAACATGTATTTCACAAGAGACCCGTATAATGTCATTGGAAATGGGATTTCTTTGAATCCGATGAATCAAACGGCGAGGAAAAATGAAACCATTTTTATGAAATACATTATGAATCACCATCCTGAATTTAAGGATGCTGACACACCGATCATCTATGATAAATCGAATAACTTCTCGATAGAAGGTGGAGATCAGCTTATCCTGACACCAGAGGTCATGGCTATCGGTATAAGTGCCAGAACAAGTCCTCATGCGATCGAAGTGTTATTCAAAAAACTTCTGTCAGTTAATAAAAGCATCAAGAAAATTGTTGCGATCCAAATCCCAGAAGAACGTGCATTCATGCACTTGGACACCGTATTTACCCAAGTAGACACGAATAAATTCACGGTCCATCCGGCGGTGATAAAAATTGCGGATGAAATGAATTTATTTGTGATGGAAACAGATGAGAACGGCGAAATTATCGTTGAAAAACGGACTAATTTGGTTGAAACTCTTAAAGAAGTTTTAGAATTAGATGATATTATTCTTATCCCAATTGGAAATGGGCACGTGATTGAAGCAGCGAGGGAACAATGGAATGATGGAAGCAATACATTAGCGCTGGCCCCTGGTGTAGTTGTGACTTATGATCGTAATTACATCACCAATGAAACGCTCCGTTCACATGGAGTAGAGGTTCTTGAAGTACCAAGCTCGGAGTTGTCGAGAGGAAGAGGCGGCCCAAGGTGCATGACAATGCCGATTTCAAGACGCAGAGTATAGAGTGAAAACATAGGAAACTCGTTAAATAGTGGAACCTTCTCTTTTATAAAGAGGGGGTTCTTGTTTTGTGTGCTGGGGTGATTTTTCGGGGAGGGGTAGGTGCTACCGGAGTAGCACCTACAAAAGTAGCGGGTAGAAAACGAGAGTATGAGCGAGTATATGAGAGAAAAGATTATTCAATTTACGGTAGGTGCTGCCGGAGTAGCACCTACAAAAGTAGCAGGTAGAAAACGGGAGCATGAGCGAGTATAAGAGAGGAAAAAATGGTCGATTATCGGTAGGTGCTACCGGAGTAGCACCTACAAAAGTAGCGGGTAGATAACGAGAGTATGAGCGAGTATAAGAGAGGAAAAAATGGTCGATTATCGGTAGGTGCTCCTGCGATTACTCGTCACAGAAAACATTGCTACCAACTTTTTGGGCAACAACAATGGAGTATGGGGTGTATGGATACGGAATGTTTTTACTAATCGCAAATCTCGTGGCATGGCGGAAGGTGATCTAAGAGCGATGTTTGTCTGTATTAAAACGATGATATTCAGGGTATATACTATACTGAGGGGTTGAATAAAACCTTTACTCTTAAGAGATAGCGGCAGTAGATGACGCGCTGCATTTAATTTAAAAGCTAGGACGTTTTTATTATGAGAGGATGGACTATGGATAATGTTGTTTAATATGATTTATTGGCCAGTAATCCTGAGCCTTGTTTTAGTAATTGGATTTCTGATTATAGGTGTTTCGTTTTTAATATGGAGAAGTCAGCGATAGCAGTAAAAATATTTTAATTTGCAAAACCTAAAACTGTCGTGAGCTTATGCTTACGGCAGTTTTTCAATGCAGTTTTATCATGAAAAATATTACAAATGCGCGATACGGATCAATAAAAGCGCCACCTGGGCCAGTAGATCGGCGAGAGTAAAAATGCTCCGATCATGAGCGAGATAAATTCCTTAAATTGAAGGAATAAGTAAAGCTAGGTAATTGTGGAAAATCAACGAAAAATCTAGTTTTCATGTTATTATTAGATTTAGAGATTTGTGTTTTTAACATTCAATGATACTGCTTGCAAACTACTATTCAAGGAGGAAACCTCATTGCAAAAACAATCTGAACGATCAGTGGTTGAACAACCACTAGTATATAAATTAATCGAAAATATCGAGAAAGTTGTCGTAGGAAAAGGGAAAGAAATCGAACTTAGTCTTATTGCCCTGTTAAGTGGTGGTCATGTTCTTTTGGAAGATGTTCCGGGTGTGGGGAAAACAATGATGGTTCGTGCAATTGCCAGATCTATAGGAGGAGAATTTAAACGTATTCAGTTTACGCCGGACTTGCTACCGTCTGATGTGACCGGAGTCTCTGTTTTTAGCCAAAAAACAATGGAGTTCCATTTTCGGCCAGGACCAGTAATGGCTAATATTGTCTTAGCAGATGAAATTAATCGAACGTCTCCGAAAACACAAGCAGCATTGCTGGAAGCTTTAGAAGAAGGCAGCGTGACCACCGATGGAGAAACGCGGATTATTCAGCAACCGTTTCTAGTCATGGCAACCCAAAATCCGATTGAGTATGGTGGAACGTACCCATTACCGGAAGCGCAGCTTGATCGTTTTCTCTTTAAGTTTCGTATAGGTTATCCGACAAAATCAGAGGAACTTGAAGTCTTAAACCGTGTAGAGAAGCAACATCCGATTGAGACACTCTTTCCTGTCATAGAATTAGACGAGCTACTGGAAATGAAAAAACAAGTTAAAACCGTTTTTGTAAATGAAAATGTGAAGCAATATATTATTAATATTGTGAGTGAAACAAGGCATCATCCTGCTGTTTTCTTAGGTGCCAGTCCACGAGCATCGATAGCGTTGATGAAGGCAGGACAAGCTTATGCTTTTATGCAAGATCGAGATTATGTGATACCGGATGATATTAAATATTTAGCTCCATATATCCTGCAACATCGGCTTATATTAAATTCGGAATCCAAGCTTTCTAATGCGTCCACAGATCGGGTGATCGAAGAAGTACTCGAACTAGTGGGTATTCCAACAGGGAAAGAAAGAGCACAATGAAATCACTTAGTTTCAAACGATTATGGTCTCCGATAAAATTCCTTTTTAAGATATTGATTGTAGTCGGTGTGTTCGTCGGATTGTTTAGCTATGCGATGTTTCAGGGGGAGTTTGTAAGTTGGTTTTTATTTTATAGTGTAGCTACTTTAGTGGTTTTAATGCTGCTGTATGCATTAATTCCTCTTGGTTCATTTGTGATAGAAAGGAATGTGGGTGACGGAGCATTGCCTTCTGGTTCTGAATTAACGGTGGATATATCAGTCCGGCGCAAATGGCCGTTCCCTTTTTTATATTTAACTGTGGAAGATGAGGTTGGAAATGCAATTCGCGAACAAATGCCATCACGCCAATCAAGAATGATCTTTTATCCCACGATGAAAAAGAAACTTACTTTCTCGTATACCATCCCGGAAGTGAAGCGAGGAGAGTACGAGTTTTTAGGTTTCACTCTATCTACCAGTGATATGTTTGGGATTTTTGAAAAACGTAAGTTTATTGCTTTAAACTCAAATGTGCTTGTATATCCACGTTATCATAATATCGAGCGGTGGTCAGCTTACGAGAAACATGACTCGGAGACAGACATATCCTCTAAGGATTTTATTGAAGATGTAACTTCAGCTGCAGGAGCTCGAGAATACGTTCCTGGTGATAAGTTGACGAGTATAGATTGGAAGGTAACTGCGAGAACTAATAAATTAATGACGAAAGAGTTTGAAGAATATATAGGTCAGAACTTCTTAATCGTTTTTAATAATGCCATTCCTGACGATCACTTTGGAACGGTTGAGGCGTATGAAAAGGGGATTGAACTCGTTACCTCGATTATAATGTATGCCTATACCAGGCATCTGGATGTTGGACTCTGGACATTAGGATCCCATAAGCGCCAGTTTGAACTTGATACTGGGGGAGACCATCAGAAACGAATGGTGAAACATCTTGCACAACTTAAAGGTGATCAACATGGTGATTTTGCGGCGAGGCTTAGTGAATCGGAGGTTAAAGTTCCTTCTGGAGTGTCTATGATTATCGTATCCGTGGAATTGACTCGTGAAACTCTAGAAAGAGTAAAAGTACTTGTAGCACGGCGAGTCCAAGTTTATTTTGCCTTGATGGATAAAGGCAGTGAAATAGATGAATGGGAAAAAAAGCGGCTTCAAGAGCTTCGGAAAACTGGTGTAGAAGTCTATCAATTATCAGACGGAAATATAGATAAAGGTGTAGGAAAGGTATAGAGGTGATGAAATGGCGCAACTAAAAAAACAGCACACAAGGTCCATCACTCATTTTTTTATCTATTCTATGGCTTTTTTAATTTTGTGGGAATGGTTAAGACCGATTCCTCAAGTGACGAACACTGCGGAAATTCAAGTTTTCGTTTTGTTTGCATTATTAAGTGCTGTTCTTATTTATTTTCGTATTTCTTATTGGATAATAGTCCCCGTATTATTGATTGCTAGTTTATATGGTGTGCATACTATCTTTTATGAGGGATCTTTTTTCAGTTTGGAAGGTGTTCTGGAAACACTCAGGCTTTTCACTGGTGAAGTAAAGTATAACTTAGCCCTAATTTATGCAAGAGAATTTGCCTATTTAACGGACCCGTTTCGAACATTTCTCTTATTGCTGTTATTGGCTTTAATTTGTTATTTGCTTTACTTTTGGATTTTTCATACAAAGCGTATTTTCTTTTTTCTCTTTACGACGATTATCTATATTACGGTACTTGATACCTTTACACCGGTAGATGCATCTGTCGCAATTGTACGAATTGTAGTCATCGGATTTTTTATGATTACGTTATTGCAGATGTTAAAAGTTCAGGATGAGGAGAGAGTTATCTCTGGAAAAGCAGATACGTTTCTGTCACCAACATGGATGTATACGCTTATAGTAATGATTACAATAGCCATTATTGTAGGTATAGTGGCACCAAAGCCGGACCCGCAGTGGTCTGATCCTGTTCCAACGATTCGATCAGTTGTGTTAGGAGAAGACAGTCGCTCGGGATCAACTACAAAAAAAATAGGTTACGGTGAAAATGATGAAAAGCTTGGTGGCGGTTTTGCACAGGATGATGAGTTAGTTTTTCAAGCGGAAGTTGTAGAACCTGTTTACTGGCGCGGAGAATCAAAGGATCATTATACGGGACAAGGTTGGGTATCCGGGCAATTTTATGAAGAGACGAACACTATTTTTGAAAAAGAAGTGGAGATCTCTTTTTTTGAAGAACTAGTAGAAGTAGAAGATACCATAGCATCTGTTAAAATGAAAGAAGACGTTGGTTTTAGTCACTTCTTCTATCCAGGTCAGTTTAAAATGGCAAATATTAATACCTTGACCCATCAAGTGGCTGACGAAGAAGGTGCTGTTGGTAATCTGACATTTAGCAGCGACGCCATAAGTGGTAGAATTCAGGCTCACGGATCAACTCAAAACAATGTTACTTTAACAAGCTATGACATCGTATATGAACAGCCAACTTTTCCTATTGAGACTTTACGTAATATCTCGGAGGCTGATCCTGAAGAAATTCAAATGAGATACCTTCAATTGCCGGAAGAATTACCGGAGCGAGTAACGGAATTAGCAAAAGAGATTGTGGAAGGTCAGGATACTCGATATGATCAAGTAGTTGCGGTCGAACAATATTTCTCCGAGAATGATTTCACATATCAAACAACGGATGTTCCTGTGCCAGAAGAAGGGCAAGATTACGTAGACCAGTTTTTGTTTGAAACGCAACTTGGGTATTGTGATAATTACTCGACATCCATGGCTGTTTTACTAAGAACATTGGATATTCCAACCAGGTGGGTGAAAGGATTTACAGCAGGAGAACGGGTGGAAGAAATCGATGAAAATCGTTATTTGTATGAAGTTAGGAACGGAAATGCCCATTCATGGGTAGAGGTTTATTTTCCGGGTGTTGGATGGGTAGCTTTTGAACCTACCCAGGGATTTGATAACTATGCGGAGTTTGAAGAAGAAGAGACGGATGTAGATGTAGATACCGCAGAAAATGAGACAGCAGAACCGGAAAGTGATCAGCAAGATAGAGAAGATCCGTTTGCTTCTGAGAATGAGGAGGAATCTGGAAACCTGGATGAAGAGACGGCCAGTGGTTCCAGTAACGGAGACTATCTTCTATACGACTGGTTGACACTTAAAAATATTATTATTTCGATTGCTGTTGCGGCTTTAGTCATGGTTTTCTATCAAAAACAGCATTACCTCCAAAACAAGTATTTCTTAGTTTATTATAGGGTTTTAGGGAAAGATGAAAAGTTTGTATCGGCTTATCAACGATTGTTATGGATCTTAAAAAACGAAGGACTTGAAAGAACCGAAGGAGAAACTTTACGTGAGTATGCGAAGCGAATAGATAAACAATTAAATTCAAATTCCATGGGGAAACTCACGAAAACGTATGAGAGAGTTTACTACGGTGACCGTGAAACATACGGGGAGTGGCAGACTTTGCAAAAGGAATGGGAAGCAATTGTGAAAAAAATGGGCGCTTGACCACGTGAAGATCACTTGATAAAATGAATCAGTTAAGTGAAAGCGAAAGGTCTTGGATATCGTCTAACTGGACTTCAATGAAATTAAAACTGTAATTGCCGCATATATCCTTGAGAATATGGCTCAAGAGTTTCTACCGGGTTGCCTTAAACAACCTGACTATGAAGGCAGATATTTCTTTCTTCGATGTAAAGCTGGAAATTCTGTCTTCGTATTTTTTTATGTGCGAAGATTGATTTGCAGCTTTTTTTTACATAAAGGACTGCTTTGCAGTCTCTTAAATTAAATAGTAGAGGTGGAATTGATATGGTTGAAATTAATGAAAAGATAATTGTGTTGGATTTTGGTGGACAATATAATCAACTAATTGCGAGGCGTATCCGTGATTTAGGGGTCTTTAGCGAATTAGTATCTCATAAGGTCACTGCGGAGGAATTAAAGGCAATGAACCCGAGTGGGATTATATTATCCGGAGGTCCAGGAAGCGTCTATGCTGAGGGTGCCCCTCGTTATGACGCAGCAATCTTTGATTTAGATGTTCCAGTACTAGGAATATGTTATGGGATGCAACTAATGACTCACCATTATGACGGTGGCGTGGAAGCTTCGAATCACCGCGAATACGGAAAAGCAAAAATAACGATCGAAACCGAGTCTAAACTATTTGATACATTACCAAAGGAGCAAACAGTTTGGATGAGTCACGGTGATCTTGTGAAAGCACCGCCAGCAGGTTTCACTGTCGATGCTACGAATGTTTCTTGTCCTGTAGCAGCAATGAGTGATGAGAGTCGCAGCTTGTATGGCGTGCAGTTCCACCCTGAAGTACGTAATTCAGAATATGGTAATGAAATGCTTAAAAACTTCATTTACAGCGTTTGTAAATGCGAAGGTAACTGGTCCATGGAAAACTTTATTGACATGGAAGTAGAAAAGATTCGTGAGTCAGTCGGCAACCGTAAAGTATTATGTGCGTTGAGTGGTGGCGTAGATTCTTCAGTCGTAGCAGCTTTGGTTCATAAGGCGATTGGTGATCAATTAATTTGTATGTTCATCGATCACGGACTTTTACGAAAAGACGAAGCTGAAGGCGTTGTTAAAACATTTGGTGAAGGCTTCGATATGAATTTTGTGAAAATAGATGCTCAAGATCGCTTTTTATCGAAGTTGGCCGGGGTTACAGACCCTGAACAAAAAAGAAAAATTATTGGAAATGAATTTATCTATGTATTTGAAGAAGAAGCTTCAAAATTAGTGGATGTTGATTTCTTAGCTCAAGGAACGCTATATACTGATATTATTGAAAGTGGAACAGATACTGCTCAAACGATCAAATCCCACCACAATGTTGGCGGTCTGCCAGAAGACATGAAGTTCGAATTAATTGAACCACTAAATACGTTATTCAAAGACGAAGTTCGGATTGTTGGAGCGGAGTTAGGCTTACCGGATGAAGTAGTATGGCGTCAACCTTTCCCTGGACCTGGTCTTGGAATTCGGGTGTTGGGAGCAATTACAGACGAGAAGCTTGAAATTGTTCGAGAATCAGATGCGATTCTTCGTGATGAAATTAAAAAAGCAGGGCTTGATCGTGAAATTTGGCAGTACTTTACTGCACTTCCGGATATGAAAAGTGTTGGAGTCATGGGTGATGAACGTACGTATGATTATACTGTTGGTATCCGTGCAGTTACTTCCATAGATGGAATGACGTCTGATTGGGCAAGAATTCCGTATGATGTGTTGGAGATCATTTCGACTCGTATTGTTAATGAAGTAAAGAGCGTAAACCGTGTTGTTTATGACATTACATCGAAGCCACCATCCACAATTGAGTGGGAGTAAAATAGCTAAATTGTACAAAAAGCGAATGAAATTAGAGGAAAGGTCAATATTATTCGTGTTTTGTATTGACGGCTTTAATACTGTAATGCTACACTAACTATTATAAATTTTATTTATTTCGTATATTTTTGGGAATAGGGCCCGAAAGTTTCTACCGAGCTGCCGTAAATAGCTCTACTACGAATGGTAAAAGAAGGTTTGGTGTAGTGTTCAATTGTATGTACACTTCTTCTTTTATTATTGCGTATAGAAACAGGAAAGCCCTAGTCTTCCATCTAGTGAAGACGGGGCTTTTTATGTTTAAACTCGTTCAGCTGAAGTCTAAATGAGGTTATACGTGGGAAGACTAAAAGTATAAAGAAAAAGGGGAGTTTTGGACATGCAACGTTACTTTGAGTTTGAAGAATTGGGAACAAATTATAAAAATGAAATCATGGGTGGATTCACCACGTTCTTGGCGATGGCTTATATTTTATTTGTTAATCCATTAATTTTAATGGACGCGGGCATGGATCAAGGTGCAGTATTTGTTGCAACAGCAGTAGCTGCAGCCATTGGTACTATTATAATGGGTCTTGTTGCTCGTTACCCGATCGCTTTAGCACCAGGAATGGGATTAAATGCATTTTTCACATACTCCGTTGTATTGGGGATGGGTATACCGTGGGAAACTGCGTTACTAGGAGTATTTGTTTCAGGTATTATTTTTATTATTATCTCCGTAGTTGGCGTCCGCGAATTTATTATTAACGCGATTCCAGCTGAATTAAAATATGCTGCTGGAGCCGGAATTGGTTTATTTATCGCTTTTATTGGTTTGCAGAACGCTGAAATAGTTGTTGCTTCTGAAGCAACACTTGTAGAAATAGGGAATCTGGGAGCACCTCAAACGTTGTTAGCAGTTTTTGGTGTCATTATCACGGTTGTCTTAATGAGTTTAGGACTTAAAGGTGGTATCTTTTACGGGATTGTAATTACTTCCGTAGTAGGAATGATTTTTGGTGCTGTTCCATTTCCACAACAAGTGATTGGTGCGGTACCTAGTCTTGCCCCTACTTTTGGAGCGGCTTTTGCCCCTTTCGCAGAGATGGGCATTGGAGAAATTTTCACACTGCAATTGATGATCGTAATTTTAACATTTTTATTCGTAGACTTTTTTGATACAGCTGGAACATTGTATGCTGTAGCAAATCAAGCTGGTTTTATAAAAGACAACAAGCTTCCACGAGCGGAGAAAGCACTTTTAGCAGATTCTTCTGCAACGGCGATTGGAGCTGTTTTAGGAACTTCTACTACTACTGCTTATATTGAGTCTTCATCAGGAGTAGCGGCAGGGGCCCGAACTGGGTTTGCATCGATTGTTACTGGTATACTGTTTTTGGTTGCTTTATTATTTTCACCATTACTCGCTGTTGTAACAGAGGCTGTTACAGCTCCTGCGCTTATCGTAGTTGGTGTATTAATGGCATCGTCGCTATCAAGTATTGATTGGAAAAAATTTGAGATTGCCGTACCGGCTTTCTTCACAATTATTGCAATGCCGTTAACATACAGTATTGCAACAGGTATCGCCTTAGGTTTCATCATGTATCCTATTACGATGGTATGTAAAGGAAGGGCGAAGGAAGTGCATCCAGTGATGTACGGTTTGTTGGTTGTGTTTGTTCTGTATTTTGTATATCTATAAAAACACGATAGAAAAATAAAAAGACACTGAAAAAGTAGATCATACTTTTTCAGTGTCTTTTTATCGTCTATGTAAGTGGCTTGATCACGAAAGGTTAATTAATAAAATACATTCAACTGGATGAAAACAGTTGAATTAACATAATATAAAGGCAAGATATGCCATCATTCTTATGAAGGAGGGCTTTAATTGCCTGCAATTGTTTCTGTCACAACGGAGAATCCTCCCTTTAAATATACACAAGCAGAAATAAAAGGACTTATTTATGATCTCTTTCAACCATCCTATTCAGCAATAGATCGAATGATTAAAGTGTTTGATTCTAGTGGAATAGAAGAACGGCAATTGTCAGCGCCAATGTCCTGGTTTAAAGAGGATCGCACGTTTGCTGAAAAAAATGAAAGATATGTAGAAGTTGCAGTAGAGCTTGGCGTGAAAGTAATTCGGTCTTGTTTAGAAAAAGTGGATGAAACAGTTGTATCTGATGTTGATGCCATATTTTACATTTCAAGCTCAGGAATTGCGACACCTACTATTGATGCAAAAATGATGAACAAACTTTCTTTTTCACCTCACATGATACGGATTCCCATTTGGGGACTTGGCTGCGCTGGTGGAGCAGCTGGACTAAGTCGTGCCTATGATTATTGTCTGGCATATCCCCGAGCCAAAGTACTTGTAGTATGTGTTGAATGCTGCAGTTTAACTTTTTCTAAAGAAGATATTTCGAAAAGTAATATAGTAGGAACATCTTTGTTCGGTGATGGGGCAGCATGCGCACTAATTGTTGGGGATACTGCTGCTAATAGCATGAAATTTAAGCAAAAAAAATTGCCGTTTATTCTAGCATCACAATCGACGTTTATGGAAGACTCAGAAGATATTATGGGATGGGATCTTAAAGAGAACGGTTTAAACGTTGTTTTTTCACGAAACATTCCAAATGTGATTGAAAAATGGTTGAAACCGAATGTAGAGGAATTTCTCTCTTTGAATAAAATTGACCTGCAAGATATTAGTTATTTCGTCGCTCATCCAGGTGGTAAAAAAGTTTTACAAGCTTATGAACAAGCTCTGACTTTTTCGGAAGAGATGACGGAAACATCGAGAAAGGTTCTTCGTAATCATGGAAATATGTCATCTCCTACCGTACTGTATGTATTGAAAAAAATAATGGAACACGAGACTGTACAGGGAGAAAAGGGATTGATGGCCGCATTAGGACCAGGATTTTGTTCAGAACTTCTACTATTGGAATGGAGAGAGGTAGGATCATGATTTTTTGGATTTTATGGGGGCTAGTTGTACTGCAACGACTTAGTGAAGTCATTATTGCAAAACGTAATGAAGAATGGATGCGAGAAAAAGGGGCGTTGGAATATGGACAAGCTCACTATAAATGGCTAGTTGGAATGCATATAGGATATTTTCTCTTTATCGCCTTAGAATGGACGATCGGGGCACAGCTTCTTCACCCATACTGGTTCGTAATATTACTCGGATATGTGTTATTACAAGGGCTGAGGATCTGGATGCTAACCACGCTCGGAAAGTTTTGGAATACAAAAATCCTTGTTATTCCCGGCGAAAAAAGAATCACGGAAGGTCTCTACAGTTCCAAGTTGCGCCACCCGAATTATCTTATAGTAACGTTGGAATTAGTGCTATTTCCACTTCTATTTCAAGCTTATGTTACTGCCGTATTATTTACAATATTTAATGCATTGTTTTTACTGCTTATAAGAATTCCTGCAGAAGAAAGAGCATTGGGGGAAGGCTAAAGGACATACATTGATGATACTGGTTATTTACGGTATATTACCCTTAGATTGAATAAACGTTATAAGCTTAATGATGAGGGGAAATGAGATGATGGCAGATAAAAAGAAGAAACAACGTTTTTATGTGGAAGAAAATGAATCCATTGATGCTTGCTTAGATAGAATGAAAGATAATGGTTATATGCCTGTCCGTCGGATGGAAGAACCCGTACTTAAAGAAGTGAAGAAAAACGGGAAAATAGAAATTGAAGTTTCTCATCAAAGAATTGTTTTTGAAGGGAAATTGTTAGAAGATTAAAGTAACGTTGATTTTACAAGAATTTATAAATTGACAGCGTGATCTTTACGCCACAAGTATCAAGGGAAGCCCACCCTTGATACTTAAATGATGGTGGCGAAAGATCACGCTGTATCTATCAAAAGACGCTACGCGTTTTTGATAGGTAATTTCAAGTTTATATTTCTATAAAGGTGGTAGTTAACCTTTAGTAAGATGATATAGAAGCAGGTGAATTTATGAAGTCAAAAATTCGTGAGACGGAAGAGTACATCGATGTAAAAGCAGGTAGGTTTCGTATCTTTTTCAGAAAAAGATACCGACTCATTACGACTCTAAATGATTTGCTAATAGGGATTTTTTTTGTTGCGGGTAGCTGTCTTAACTTTTTTACTAGTACAGAGATTATTGGATCTATCTTTTACTTATGCGGAAGTTTGTTTCTCGCGAGTCGCCCGGTTTTACGAATTATGCATAATACCTCGCTCCGTAATGAAATGAAGCATTCAAGTAACTATAATCCTACTAAAAAGCAAGAATAAGTATTTTAGCGGTAATGAAGCCACCCTTCGATGCTAACGTTGAAGGGTGGCTTTTTCAATCTAGGTTTTTCTATTATCAAATGATTGGACGAAGTCTTTCAATACTTCTTGATATTCTCTGACAGAATCTACATAAACCATTTCTTTTTCGCCATGCCAGTCAAAGCCTACTGGGCCAAATTCCACAGCTGATCCTCCATATTTAGTAAAAAATTGACCATCATTTGATCCATGCTGACCATAAATGTTTATTTTCTCAAGTTGGGTATGATTTTTTATAGACTCAGCAAGACTTTCTACATAAGGATTATCTTTTCTAGTTTTAACCGGTCCATTGCATATATGAATTTTTACATGGCCCTCCGTAATTTCTTGGATCTGGTTGAAAATTTCTTCTGGTGATTGATCAGGCAAGTACCTAATATCAAGTGACATTTTGCACTTCACTGGAACCTTATTGTACACGGTTCCCCCTTTTAGCTTTGCAAGGTTTATAGAAGGTTTGTCATACATAGGTGGTGCGGTCTCTACTGCAAAAGGAAGCTTTAGAATGTTTTCATAGAGATCATAAGCTTTTTTGATTGCGTTATGACCTTCCCAGGGTCTACTTCCATGAGCTGGTTTTCCGTATATCTCAAAATCTAGTTGTAAAACTCCTTTAGATTGGATGGCAATCCCAAAATTGGTCGGTTCACCACAAATAATAAAATCTCCTATATATCCTTTTTCCGTTAAAAATTTTGTGCCATTAACCCCACCTGTCTCCTCGTCAGGTACAATTTGAAGCATTACTCTTGTACCTATATTTCTATCTTTTATATGTGAGATGGTCTCCATCATCGTGGCGACACCTGCTTTCATGTCCACCGAACCTCGCCCATACATTTTTCCTTCTTTAACATAAGGTTGGAACTGCTCTTTATCAGCTTCTATAACATCAACATGTCCATTTAATACGATCGTATTATCTCCTTTTCCAACTTCACAAACTAACATTCGGTACCCATTGTTTTCTATATTTTTCACCTCTAGACCTCTGTTCATTAACCATTTCGCACAATAATCCACTGCTTTATTGGCTCCTGTTTTTCCAGAACTGTCTATCTTGATTAAATCTTCTAATAAGGGGATTGGATCACCCATTGTATCCCTCCTACATGTTTATAGTCCTAAACTGTTGCTATAATTATATACTTATCACGGAAAAGCACTGTCCGATTTATGATGAAATTAGATTGAGCTTGCTTTTTCTTTTGTTTTAAGGGTGTTACTAACCTTTTCTTTATCTACCTGGACGACAATGTCATGACGTGCTAGTTCAATGTCCGAATCTTGAGTTAACCAATCCTTCTGTACTTTTTCCCCTGCTGTTAGCGCGATAATCGTAGCAGGTATATCTGCACCTGCCATGTGAGTAAATGCGTAACCACCGCCAAAACGAGGATTTATATCAATGACGTAATAATCAGTACCATCGTAATACACATCGGTATTGATGTAACCAGCATGCCCAAGGTTTTCACCCATTCTCTGTGCAATGTCTAATAGTTCAGGAGGATTCTCTGTAATACATTTATCGACATCTCCACCTCTCATTTCGATTTGCTTACGGATAAAAGAACCGAGGAAGCGACCATCTAAATCATTGAACATATCCACACTGTATTTTTCACCTTCAATAACATCCTGAATGATAATGTTATCTTCTGGTTTTTTATAAGTAGCGTTATCTAACGGTGTTTCCTTTATTTTATTCACCGCAAACTGATAAGCAAATTTTAGATCTTCTAAACTGTGAGCAATTTCAATTCCGATTGAAGCAGAACCATTTCGGGGCTTCACGATTAAAGGAAATGATATTTCATTCTTCTCTAAGGCTTCTTCCACTTCTTTAATATCAAAGTAGGATTGAGGAGCTTTTACATCAAATGGCTTCAAAAGCTCTTTGTACTTTCCTTTGTCTCGAACATTATGAACAATGTTTTTGTCCGGCGTAAAAACGGATACACCAATTGCTTCGAGTTCTTTTTTGTGAGCAGATAATTTAGGTACTTCCCAATCATTTAACGGAACAAGACATTGCACATGATGCTTTTTGCAAATGTCGAAAATAGCTTCCATGTATTTTGAATCGGTTTGATGAGGAATCACATAATTTTCATCCCCAGCTTGTAGTGAAGGCGCATTCTCCTCAGGATCGGCCACAATTATTTTCCCTTTTATATCAGCATCTTTTAAAGCCTTTTTAAAAAAACCTACGAAGTCTATGCGTCTCGCGCCTGATGTAAGTAAGATATTCATTTAAAGTGTACCTCCTTGTATTTTAGCTTTTTTTTAAAAGCGCTCATTTACCATGCAGACTGGGTTATAGGAATGTTAAGGATTTAACACAGAGCCAACTTTTAAAAATATAGTATTTTTTGTACCCACTGTGAAAAAGCTTAAACTTTATTAAAAGTAATTATCCAAGCTAAGATAGTAACTTTAAATCGAGGAAAAGGGTGTGTATTGTAATGCTATTAGGACAAACTTCCCTTTTTAATTATTTGTAGTTTTAATTTTGTTTTATGTGGAATAAAGAAAAATAACTTTTTAGTAAAGGAGGATGTTGGAAATGGCACAAAACAGCCAAAACAACAATAACAATCAAGAGAACATGAGTCGAGAGGAAGCGGGAAGAAAAGGAGGAAAGCAAACGAGCAAGAACCATGATAAACAGTTTTATGAAGAAGTAGGGCAAAAAGGCGGAGAGCAAAGAAGCAAGAATCAAGAAAAACAGTTCTATTAGGACAAAAAGGTGGAAAGCAAACCAGTAAGAATCAAGACAAAAAATTCTTTGAGGAAATTGGTGCAAAAGGTGGACAAAAGAGCAACGTTAATTCAAGTAACAACGGTTAAAACAGAAAGAGACTTTCCAATGGTTGTAAAAAGGCAACAATGGAAAGTCTCTTTTGTGTGTGCCTAAAATCTTCAATATCTCTTTTGGACCTAAAAAAAGAACAGCTAAGTTCAGCTGTTCAAAGAAAATCCGAAACGAATTATTAACTCATCTGGTTAAATGCTCTTTGGGCCGACTGTGACATATCGTTCCCGTTGTTCCTGTTGTTCCCATTGTTACGGCTTCTTGACATGCCGTAAGCTGCAGCTGCACCAACACCTATGCCAACTAGTGACATCATCATGGCATTACCATTATTATTCTTTCTTCGTCCCATCCCAAACATGTTAACATCTCCTTATTAATGTGTCTTTGAAGAATGATCGATAAAATGATCATAGTCGTGTAGCGGAGTTTAAGAAATAGCGAAGTGCTATCTAAACATTACTTAATATGAGTTTTATTTTGTTAAATAAACAAGGGGTTTACTTCCAATCTATACTGGTGCAAGCAAAGTGCGTTCCTTGAATTGGGAAGGTGCTTAATTCCTGTGCAATGCGCGGGGGATTCTGAAAAAACCAGTTACAAGAACTGGAATAAATTTTAGTTGTACGCAGACACTAATAAAGATCTGTATGGAGGTGAAGAGGTGGAAAATCGTCCATTTGCAATTCATGAAGTGACTGATATGCGTGAATTAATCAATTTTAAAGGTGCGTGTCTGACTCAGGCGAAAGCGCGTATAAATGAAGTGGAAAACCCTGAATTAAAAGCATTAATTACTCAAAGTATTCAACAAGGTAGTACCACAGTAAGACATATGAGAGAAATACTTAGTACTGCAGCAACCCAAATGAATCAATAGGAGAGAATTTGATGGAAACAAAACAATTAAGCGTTTCTGATCATGCAATCGCAACCGATATGCTTTTCGAAACCAAGTCGGCTGTGAAGGACTTTGCAGCGGCTATAACGGAAGTAACTTCACCGGAAATTCAGACTTTTTTAGTGCAAGAACTAAGAAATGCGATTAAACAACACGAGCAAATTTATAATTTTTTACAAGACCGGGGTATTTATGATGCTTATAACGTACCCGAGCAGTTATCAAAAGATTTGAGTTACGCAGATAGAGCTTTGAAGCAATAATACTAAGGAGAGGTGGGAAGGGCATGCGGCAAAAATTAGGTTTACATGAAACGCTGGAATTACATGAGTTAGTTACGTTTAAAAGTTTGTGCTTAACGAAAGCATCGCTCATGCAAGGACTGGTGACGGATCCTATTTTAAAGGAAATTATGCAAAATGATGTCACGATGACTTCGGGACATCTTGAAGAATTGAAAAATCATTTGATATGACGGAGGTTTTCGAATGAATAAAATACTTGAAAAAATTACAGGAATGGCATCACTCACCGACCAAGTCATTGCTACAGACATTTTGAGTGCGGCAAAAGCGGAGATAAAAAGCTATGCGTTAGCAATTACGGAAACAGCTACTCCTGAAGTGAGACAGACGCTGACAAGGCATTTAGAAGATGCAATCGCCTTTCATCAACAAATCTCAACCTACATGATTAATGAAGGATTTTATCATCCTCATGACATGACCAAACAATTACAGGTAGATATGAATGTGGCAGAGAATGCCCTGAACGTTGCGAAAGATTAGTATAGAGGCTTTGTGATAAGGTTTCTAGGCCCTTTTTTACACAGCCTTTTTTCGTTTACGCGCGATGGCAATATGGATATGCACTAGTGGAATAGAATGAATAGCTAGAGCTTCAAAAACATTAAAAGAGCACTTAAAAAGCACAAATTAGCTTTTTAAATGCTCTTATTATTTTCATTAAGAAGGATCAACTTCATCGTTAATCAATCTGGTGACTTTCGTTGAATCTCCATGATCTATGTCGGATTGAGTGGCATCTTCTCCGTATGAATCTTCTTCATCTAGTGTAGGTGCAACCTTTTTATCATTTTCTTCTGTATCTCTTTCCTTATCCAATTCATGAAACCTCCCTTTTTAGGTCCAGCTCTCCATTCGTATGAGAAACCCGCTCCTAGTTAAGTGGTTTTTCCGGTGCAGGTGCATAGCTCTGAAGCAATTGTGACATATCTTGAGGATTAAGCTGTGGCACTTGATAATGACCATGTTTATTTTGATAAAGAAAGACTTCATAACTCATTTCAATTAGGTTAGGCACACTGTCAGCAATGACTCGTCGCAGAACGGGATTTGTCATTTCCAGAGCAGTCATGGCCATTAAAGAAGATAGTCCTTTGACCTGACCGAGCATATAACCTGATAATCCACCATCATTTATATCAGTTGTAAATTGAATTGGTTTACTTGGTGGTTGACCAGGTTGTATACCGTAAACAACGTTATTACTTCGAGTCATATTATATACGTGTGTAGAATCTGAAGGCTTTTGTCCCGTTTGGAAAGATTCAAGAACCGTGTTATACAGGTGAGTCATAAAGCTTGATTGGTGGTTAAGAATCTCTAATAATTCAGGATCCTGAATATTCGCAGCATACATTTGATACTGATCTAGCATGCCGATGATTCCGCTTAAAATTTCTTGTGTATCAAAAATCTCATGGCCTCCATGACTCATTTGTGGTGGCATGTTTTCTGAAATTTTCATTTCGTTTTTTTGTAATTCATCTTTTTGATTCTGCAATTGTTTCCTCCTTAAATATGACATTCTAGAGTATTTTGGTTATTTTCGGAATAAAATATGTATGGAGAAGAAAAGATTCAAAGAATTTTTGTGTTGATGTTCGAGGTGCTTGTGCGCTGCTTACCGCGTGCCTATTAGGAGAAAAATGTTCCTAATGCGTTTTTAAAAACTGGCTCATTGCATTAAAAAGACACTGAAAAGGTAAAAATCAACTTTTCAGTGCCATTGGGAATCACTGCCTAGCGCCCACAATATTTATGTTTTTACAACCTACCATGCTATTTCAGAGTTGAGTTTCCTTGGTGAACACCTTTTAATGACTCGGGACTTTCTCCAAGTATTAATTTGCAGAGGGTAGTATAACCAATTTCTTTGTAAGTAGAAAATAGTAGTTTAACATCTTCAAAGTTAGAATCGTTTTTTAGTCTGTCAACTTCTCCATAAAAGATTTGAAGAACTGAATCCCGAATGTGTATATTGCCGTAAAAACTTTGTTTTTCATTTTCATCCATTAAAAGGGTTCCAAAGCCTTGGTAATTAATCTGCATTTGCCGTGTTAGGCTAATAACATCTAATAGTTTGTTGTAGGCACTCGGTTGGGAGACCTTTAACTGTTCTACTAAATTCTTTGCGGAATATAACTCGTGTAAACTCGATAAAGCAATCATTATTGATTTCCTCCATTTTAATTTAAAATTCCTATATTATATTGAACATCCCATGGCTTCTGTAAACTAATAGATCCGGCTAGCTCTTTACTTTTCTCTCTCTTTAATTTTCGTAATTTCTCTCTTTCAGGTCCGGTTTCATATAACTTTTTCTCTTCTATTGTTTCTGGGGAGATTTTAGGTACTTTCATAGGTTTCTTATTTTCATCTAGGGCGACAAAGGTTAAAAAAGCGGTAGCAGCAATCCGACGTTCTCCAGAAACCATGTCTTCCGCGATAACTTTACAAAATATTTCCATAGAAGTAGTACCTGTGTAAGAAACGAATGATTCAACACAAACGGAATCTTTTTGATAGATAGGGCAAAGAAAATCGATAGAATCGATGGAGGCAGTGAGGCATTCTTTTGCTCTTGAGTGCCTTCTCGCAGATAATACGGCACACCCATCCAGTTTTTTCATTAAAGACCCACCAAATAATGTATTATAATTATTTAAATCACTGCTTAGTACCTGATCAGTGTTAACGATTTTACTATCTTTTGGATGTTTTTTTTTCATTTCACATCTTCCTTTCAGTGATATTCTATTTTATTATAGTACCGAGCCCCACGTGTAGTAAAAGTGAAGTAATTCATGGTGTTATATAGACTTTGTCTATGACAGCGTTACCAAATTATTCTGTACAAAAAACAAGCTATTCCTGTGTGAAGAAATAACTTGATGAAAGGTATGAATATTGCTCATTCAATTAGTAGGGAAATGCTTTTTTGCGAATAGGAGCCATTCATTTGCTGCATAAGACAGGTGCATATCTTTTCTCCAAATAATAGCAAGCTCCCAATACATATCAGGATGAGCGACCGGTAACATTTTGATTTCTCCTTTTAAATCTTTACAGATACTTTCAGGCAATAGCGTAATACCTAATTTAGAGGTGACCATTTTTCCAAGAAGATCCCACTGAGAGCTTTTAAATATAATAAAAGGCTCAAACCCTTCTTTTTGACAGGCTTTCATGATGCGGTTATACAATGCAAAGTCACTATTTAATAACATAAACTGTTCGTCCTTTAAGTCACTCAGCAAAATTTTATCTTTCGTAACTAAAGGGTGTGAAGCGTGTACAACAAGCTTTATATCTTCTGTCACAAATGAAAAAGAGTGAAATAGGTCACTTTTTGTTGGTAAAGCTACAACCCCAATATCAATTGTGCCATGCTCCACTTCTTCTGCAATCTTGTTTGAGCCATCTTCAATTAATTCAATCGCAATAGCTGGATAATTTTCACGAAATTGTCCAATCACTGTCGGAAAAAAACTTGAGCCGATCATAGGAGGTAAACCTATTCTGATATGTCCTTGTTCTAACTTTGAAAGGTTCTCTAACTGGATTTCTAAATCCTTAAATGTTTGATTAATGATTTGGGCTTTCTCCAAAATTAGATTACCAGCATCTGTCAGGACCACTTGTTTTTTCGAACGATCGAACAGATTCACATTAAATTCCTTCTCAAGATTCTTAATCATTTTGCTAATAGTAGGTTGTGTCACATATAGATGCTTTGCTGCTTTACTAAAACTGCTAAATCGATTTATTTCTATAAAATATTGTAGCTGTTTGATATCCACATTTGATCACCTTTCTGTTTTAATAGAGGTGGCTACCTTTCATTTTAACAGCAGTAACTGAAAAACCAAGCTTCATTGACCGATATTGCTTGGAGGACGTTGTTGGAAAAATCCGCGAGACTCCTGTGGAAGAATGATCCAAGCGAGACCCCGCAGAGCGTTCGTTTGCTCGAGGAGCCTCGCGAATCATCCACGTAAAGGGGGCGGTAATTTATCCAAACAACCTTCTATGGCAACCAAGCAACAAGATAAATACAAAAGAGGCGATGCGTCTTCTTATACCATCAGTTCCTTCTTAACATAAAAATACATGAGTGTCGTAGCAATCACAGCGACGAGAAACCCTGCCCATACAAAGGGGAAAAAAGCGGACCAGCCTGTAAAAAAACCAAATAAGAAGCAAATTGGAAGTGTTAGAATGAAGGTTGCTTTTTTAACAGCATAACTCGTTTCTTCATATCCGGGATTGGGATAAAGTTTAAAGTACAAATGGTTTTTCATTTCATCCCAACTTCCGCGGATGAAATGAATGATACTAAAGGTAGAAAGAAGTAACACAATCCACTTGATCCAAAATGGTGCAACGACGATACCAACGACAAAGCAAACAACAAGCTGAAAGAGTGTAAGTAATTTCGACTTATTTCGAATCACAAATTTAATGAAGGTTTCCGTAATGATATTTGAATTCGTACTATTTTTGAATATCTTAGCAGACTCGGAGAAGAGAATGAACGGTTCTTTGTTTGCGCGAAAATTTTTCTCGACCCTATATCCGCTAGCTTTAATGAAGGAAGTTGCTAGTACTAATTGGCGTTGTCCTTCTCTCACGCAATCAGCTTGAAAGCTCCACGTCAAATTTAGAAGAACATTGAATAAAAATCGTGCAGCAACTCCGTTTATAATAATTAAAAACCATTGTACGAAATAAGGACTGATCAAAAACAGCTGAAAAACAACGAAAAATGTAATGAGCGAAGCCATGTTGATAAAATATAATCGCCACCGTTTAAACCAGATAGAAAAGAGTTGTCGGATGAATTGAATATTAATTCTAAATAATGAAGTGAAGAGAGTAAATGTGAAAACGGTGCTTAAACTCGTATCATCGTATGTCCTCCAGAGAGGATATAGTGCAGCAGCTAGAATCAAGATAAGTCCTATCGAAAAGATCATGGAGTAGATCATTCCGTGCCTCATAAGAGCTTGAACCCACTGTTTTTCCTGCCTAAGAAATAGTAGATCGCCTTCTTTAATAAACAATCGGACGGAACCTATTAAACATATGTAAAAGAAAATATACCGTGTATATTGAAGAGGGAAAGCTTCTATCCAGGGTGCTTGATCGGTCCAGATCGAGTAGTACTGGTAGCATATAAAAATAACGAACGGTACGATGAAATATAAAGCGATGATCCAATCTACAGCTGATTTCCATACTTCATAATGGTAGTTCCACTCTCTTTTTAGACGTTGTTGAAATAACTGTTTTGGAGTCATCGCTTTTCATTCTCCATAAAATAGTAAAAACAATCCATTACTAACTGCTCGAACTTCATCAAGTGTCCCAGCCGCGATTAATTCTCCTTGATTGACTAACAAAAAGCGATCACAAATTTTTTCTGCCGTATCTAGCACATGAGTAGACATAAGGATAGCTGCACCTCGCTGACGTTCCTCATCTATAATGGATAAAAAGTCTTTGATGGCTTTTGGATCCAAGCCGATGAATGGTTCATCAACAATATAAAGGCTTGGTTTAATTAAGATAGCAACTATGATCATCAGTTTCTGCTGCATTCCTTTTGAAAAAGAACCAGGAAAGTGATGCTTAACATGTTCCAATCTAAAAAGGCTAATTAATTGTTCGGCGCGTTGATAAAAATTAGCGTCTTCTATGTTGTTAACGGCTTTTGCCAGTTCGATATGTTCCCATAACGTGAACTCTTCACAATAAACGGGGTGCTCAGGTATATACGCATAGCGATTATTGCCGGCGATGTTAATTTCTCCATCAACTTCTTCAAGAATCCCTAAAATAGTTTTAATAATTGTACTTTTTCCTGCTCCATTTGGTCCGATTAATCCGACTAATTCACCTTGTTGCAATTGGAAGTGAATATTTTTAATCGTTTTTTTGTTGTCGGAGTAGCCGGCATGATGTAAATCAACACAGAGTATTTCCATAACATCACCTTCCGTATAAGATTCTCTCTTAATCTAGTATTAGTATATACGTATAAATAGTCTTTTTTGTTTCAACGTATATATCTTTATATTTTTTTACTTTCGTACCTTTATAAGAATCAATTCTTTCAATGTTTAGAAGACAGCATTTTATAGAATACTATTTTCAGTGACTGTAAAGTCCAAATACTGGTAATATCGCCTTTGTTTTAGGGACTCTATTGGTAAAATCCTCTTATGAATCGACGAAATCCGAACAATAAATACAAAAAACAATAAAATGTTCGAATCGATGTTGACGAGGTATACGAGTAATTGTTATGATTAGGATAAGAAAAAAATACGTTACCTCATATAATATTGGGAATTCGGCCCAGAAGTTTCTACCTACTGACCTTAATCAGTGGACTATGAGGGAGATGGACACAAATTTACGCGATACATGGCGGGTGTTGGAAGGAAGTTATTTTATACTTTCGGAAAACCTGGCTTGCTTTTGTATCGCTCAAATTTATTGTGCGATTTTCTACCATTGCGCAATATCCAACGTGTCTTATTGTCCCTCTTTGTTTGGATGATAAGATGCGTTTTTTTATTATCCTGACATCTTAAGGGGACAATTTCTCTCTTTGGCGCCACAGATGTGACAAATACTTTATAATTGAATAAGGAATACTGGTTAGTAGTTAAAAATCGAGGAGGTCAATATTGTATGACAGTTAAAGTTGGAGTAATTATGGGTTCGACATCGGATTGGACAACGATGGAAAATACGGTGGAAACCTTAAAAGAACTAGGTGTTCCGTTTGAGACAAAAGTTGTCTCCGCTCACCGAACCCCGGATCTTATGTTTGAGTATGCAGAAACTGCTCGCGGAAGAGGACTTGAAGTCATTATCGCTGGTGCAGGCGGGGCAGCCCACTTGCCAGGAATGGTAGCAGCGAAAACAACGATTCCGGTTATCGGAGTTCCTGTACAAACAAAAGCATTGAATGGAATGGACTCCTTGCTTTCGATCGTGCAGATGCCTGCTGGAGTGCCAGTGGCAACCGTTGCTATTGGAAAAGCAGGTGCGATAAACGCTGCACTTTTAGCTGCTCAACAGCTCTCTGTTCATGATGAAGAAATTAGAGATAGATTAGAAAAACGGCGTGAGAAAAAACGTGACGAAGTTTTGCAAGAAGGAGCGTTATCATGAGAAATAAATGGATTGAACCAGGGAAAACAATTGGGATTCTAGGTGGGGGACAACTCGGAAGAATGATGGCTCTTTCAGCCCGGGAGATGGGCTATCGAGTGGCGGTTCTTGATCCTACCCCTGACTCTCCGTGTGGACAAGTCGCAGATGAACAAATCATTGGAAAGTATGATGATTTGGCTGCCGCTGAGAAGCTTGCTGAAATTTGCGATGTTCTTACGTATGAATTTGAAAATATTGACTCAGAAACAGCGAAATGGCTAGAAGAGAATATGTATTTACCTCAAGGAAGTAATCTTTTATCAATCACGCAGGACAGAATTCATGAAAAAAAAGCCATAAAATCATTTAACATTCCAGTCGTTCGTTATCGTGCTTTGGAAACAGCGAGTGAACTTCAGCAAGCAAGAGAAGCATTGGGCTTACCTGCTGTGTTGAAAACGACACGCGGAGGATATGATGGCAAGGGTCAACGGATCATTCGTTCAAATAATGAATTACCAGCGGCCTGGTCAGAAATGGAAGGAAGCGGACCATTTATTTTAGAAGCCTGGGTCCCATTCGAGCATGAAATTTCAGTGATAGTGACAAGAAGTGTGAATGGAGAAATGACGACATTTCCTGTTGCCGAAAACATACACGTCAAAAATGCATTACATCAATCTATTGTTCCTGCGCGTATTTCGCCCGATGTGGAAAAACAGGCAATAGAGATAGCCACACAATTAGCTGAATCATTCGATTTGATTGGTACATTGGCTGTCGAGATGTTTGTCGATGACGACGAAAGAATTTATGTGAATGAGCTAGCGCCAAGACCTCATAATTCTGGTCATTATTCGATTAACTCATGTGAAACGTCACAGTTTGAACAGCACATAAGAGCAATTTGCGGCTGGCCATTAGGGAAGACTACGCTTTTGAAACCAAGTATTATGGTCAATATTTTAGGCGAACACGTAGATGGTGTCATAGAAAACCTTGAAAGTTTACCTGAAAATCACTTGCATATGTATGGTAAAAAAGAAGCGCGAACTGGAAGGAAAATGGGTCACATCACATTTTTAACAGATGATTTAGAAAAAACACTTGAGGCAATTGATGAATCTTCCATTTGGAAACAGGAGGAAGAAACAGAAGAAACAGAAGAAACAATAGGAGGAACCGAGGAATGATTGAACGCTATTCACGCCCAGAAATGAGTGCAATTTGGACAGATAATAACCGATTTCAAGCTTGGCTGGAAGTAGAAATTCTCGCGTGTGAAGCGTGGGCTGAGCTTGGAGATATCCCTAAAGCGGATGTTGCAAAAATCCGTGAAAGTGCGTCTTTTGACGTAGAACGGATCTTCGAGATCGAAGCAGAAACTCGTCACGATGTCGTTGCATTTACTCGTGCAGTTTCAGAAACGCTTGGAGACGAAAGAAAATGGGTTCATTATGGATTAACTTCTACAGATGTTGTAGACACTGCGTTATCTTATTTATTAAAACAAGCAAATGACATTATTGAACGAGATATTTTGAATTTTATAGAAATCTTGAAAAACAAAGCGATCGAACACAAGATGACGGTAATGATGGGGCGTACACATGGTGTACATGCTGAACCAACCACGTTTGGATTGAAGTTGGCGCTTTGGTATGAAGAAATGAAACGGAACCTGGAACGTTTTCGTCAGGCGAGCGAAATGGTTCGTGTTGGTAAACTGTCAGGTGCTGTAGGAACATATGCGAACATTGATCCATCCGTTGAAAAATACGTTTGTGAGGGATTAGGATTAGAAGCTTCTCGTATTTCCACTCAAACTTTGCAACGTGATCGCCACGCACAGTATATTGCAACGATTGCTCTTATAGGATCTTCCATTGAAAAAATGGCAGTAGAAATTCGTAATTTACAAAAGAGTGAAGTGAGAGAAGTAGAAGAATTCTTCTCTAAAGGGCAAAAAGGATCTTCGGCTATGCCGCATAAACGTAATCCAATCGGCTCTGAAAATATGACTGGACTAGCTCGTGTGCTAAGAGGACATGTAATGACTGCTTATGAAAATGTGGCACTGTGGCACGAAAGAGATATTTCTCATTCTTCGGCGGAGCGAGTGATCCTGCCAGACGCAACAATTGCTTTGAATTACATGTTGAATCGATTCGGCAATATTGTTAAAAACTTAACGGTTTTCCCGGAAAATATGAAGCGTAATATGACAGCAACTTACGGATTAATATATTCTCAACGAGTGCTTTTATCACTAATTGATAAAGGACTAGCTCGTGAAGAAGCTTATGACATTGTGCAGCCTAAAGCAATGGAAGCATGGGAAACTGCGGTTCAATTCCGCGAACTGGTTGATGCAGACGAGCAGATTACGGCTCATCTCTCATCAGAGGAATTAGATGATTGCTTTGATTATCATCACCATTTAAAGCATGTAGATACGATTTTTGACAGATTAGGACTCGTTAAATAAGAGAGGAAGGGTGTAAAAACCCTCCTCTGTCATAATTTCAATAGTACCAATATTTCGAAAATACACGGCAGGAGGCGACCTTCAATTGGAAAAGCGAGGCTGTTTGTACGAAGGAAAAGCGAAGCGGATTTATGAAACGGATAAGCCTGAGGTTCTATGGGTAGAGTACAAGGATGACGCCACAGCATTTAATGGTGTTAAGAAGGATGTTTTAACAGGTAAGGGACGTCTGAATAATGAGATCAGCTCCGTTATTTTTTCTTTGCTGGCGAAAGAAGGTATCAAGAGTCATTTTATCGAGCGTCTCTCGGAAACAGAGCAGTTGATTCGTAAAGTGACAATTATTCCGATCGAGGTTGTCGTTCGTAACATTGCAGCTGGTAGTCTTGTAAAACGTCTGGGGCTTACACGTGGACAACGTTTCGATCAGCCGATTGTCGAGTTTTATTATAAAGACGATGAGCTGGGAGATCCGCTAATGAACGAGGAGCATATTCGTGTGATGGGACTTGCTACAGAAGATGAGGTCGCTTCTTTGAAAGAGAAAGCACAAGAAGTCAATGAACATTTAATAAAGTTATTTAAAAAAATTGATGTAGATTTAGTCGACTTTAAATTAGAGTTTGGAAGAGAGATTTCAGGCAAAGTATTGTTAGCAGACGAAATTTCACCTGATACATGCCGATTATGGGATTCTAAAACAGGAGATTCATTTGATAAGGATTTATTCCGCTTTGGGCAAGGAAACTTGCAGGAAGGTTATGAAACTATTTTAGCTCGTTTAGGAGGAAAATCATGATGATTTTTGAAGTGAAGGTAACTGTTACATTAAAAGAGGGTGTTTTGGATCCTCAAGGATCAGCTGTTCAAAATTCTTTGCACCAGCTAGGTTTTGATACTGTGGAAGGTGTTCGCATCGGGAAAATTATGAATCTTCGTATCGAAGCAACCAAGGATAGTATTGATGACCAAGTGAAAGAAATGTGTAACAAGCTTCTAGCTAACCCGGTTATTGAGGATTATCGCTATGAAATAGAGGAGGTTGTCTCCTCATGAAATTTGCGGTAATCGTATTTCCGGGCTCCAACGGTGATTTAGATATGTTTCATGCAATTAAGGATGAACTTGGCGAAGATGTCTCTTATGTGTGGCACGATGAGACAAGCTTAGACGGATTTGATGCCATTCTCCTTCCCGGGGGTTTCTCCTATGGGGATTACCTTCGCGCAGGAGCCATTGCCCGATTTTCGCCAATCATGAAGGCTGTGGAAGAAGCTGCAGCTGCAGGAAAACCAGTTTTAGGTGTTTGTAATGGATTTCAAGTTCTGCTAGAAGCAGGTTTACTTCCAGGTGCGATGCGTAAAAATGCTAAATTGAAATTTATCTGTAAGCCTGTAGCACTCAAGGTGAAAAATAGCGAGACAATGTTTTCGATGGCATATGAACAAGGTTCTGTGATCACTATTCCTGTTGCGCATGGTGACGGAAATTATTATTGTGATCAAGAAACACTTGCTTCTTTGGAAAAGAACAATCAGATTGTGTTTACTTACGAGAGCGAATTGAACGGCTCGATAAATGATATCGCGGGTATTACCAATGAAAAAGGCAACGTTCTTGGGATGATGCCTCACCCCGAGCGAGCAGTAGACAGCTTTTTAGGTTCAGAAGACGGATTAAAGCTTTTTAAATCAATCGTAAAGCATTGGAGGGATCAGCATGCAACTACTTCATGAACCATCGCCTGCGATGATTAAAGAACAGAAAGTTTATCAGGAAATGGGCGTAAGCGATAAAGAATTCCAAATGGTGGAGGATATTCTAGGGAGATTGCCTAACTATACGGAATTAGGACTATTTTCTGTTATGTGGTCTGAACACTGCAGCTATAAAAATTCGAAAGTTCTCTTAAGTAAATTCCCGACTACCGGTGAAAAGGTACTGCAAGGACCTGGTGAAGGTGCTGGAATCATTGATATTGGTGATGAACAGGCCGTTGTTTTTAAAATAGAAAGTCATAATCATCCTTCCGCAATTGAACCGTATGAAGGTGCTGCCACTGGAGTTGGCGGAATTATCCGTGACATTTTCTCCATGGGGGCTCGTCCTGTAGCGTTACTTAATTCGCTGCGTTTCGGTGAATTAAAGAATCCTAGAGTGAAATATATTTTTGAAGGTGTCGTGTCTGGAATTGCCGGATACGGTAACTGTATCGGAATTCCAACAGTTGGCGGAGAAATTCAATTCGATCCTTGTTATGAGGGGAATCCGCTTGTTAATGCTATGTGCGTCGGTTTAATTAATCATAAAGATATCCAAAAGGGGCAAGCAAAAGGTGTCGGAAATCCGGTGTTATATGTTGGTGCCAGTACTGGTAGAGACGGTATTCACGGTGCAACTTTTGCGTCCGAAGAGTTAAGTGCAGAATCGGAAGCAAAACGACCGGCGGTACAAGTTGGAGATCCATTTATGGAGAAATTATTGGTAGAAGCTTGTCTCGAAGCAACAAAACACCCTAAATTAGTCGGTATTCAAGACATGGGAGCAGCCGGGTTAGCCTCATCATCGGCTGAAATGGCAAGCAAGGCTGGATCAGGTATTGAGATGAATTTAGATAACGTACCTCAACGTGAAAAAGCAATGACAGCCTATGAAATGATGTTATCAGAATCTCAAGAGCGGATGCTTCTTGTAGTGGAAGATGGCAGTGAACAAGAATTTATTACCCTTTTTGAAAAGTGGGGGTTAATGGCAAATGTGGTTGGTCGAGTAACGGATGACCATCGTCTTAGACTTTTGCATAACGGAAACGTTGTAGCAGACGTACCGGTTGATGCGCTAGCAGAGGAAGCACCTGTTTACCATCAGCCATCCAAGGAACCAAGCTATTACCAGGAGTTTCAGAAGCAAAAGGATTATCGTCCAAATGTGACCGATTATTCTGAGACATTAATGAATTTACTGCAACAGCCCACGATTGCCAGTAAAGAATGGGTATATAACCAGTATGATTATATGGTAAGAACAAGTACAGTTGTTGCCCCTGGATCGGACGCGGCAGTTGTTCGAATCCGCGACACAGACAAGGCGTTAGCAATGACGACGGATTGTAATTCTCGTTATTTATATTTAGATCCGTATGTAGGCGGGAAGTTAGCTGTCGCTGAAGCTGCAAGAAATCTTGTTTGTTCGGGAGCAGAACCTCTCGGAGTAACAGATTGCTTGAATTACGGAAGTCCGGAAAAACCAGAAATTTTCTGGCAACTGGAACGATCTACGGATGGATTAAGTGAAGCATGTAAAGACTTGGAAACACCTGTTATTGGCGGGAATGTTTCTTTATATAATGAAACAGCAAAAGGGGCCATTTATCCAACTCCTGTTATTGGGATGGTCGGTTTAATCACAAGCCTCGATCATATTACGCGCCAGGCATTCCAAAAAGCTGGTGACCGTGTGTATGCATTAGGAGAAGCAAAACCAGAGTTTTCCGGGAGTGAATTGCAGAAGTTTACAGAAGGTAAAATTTTCGGTCCGGCTCCATCCATTGACTTGCAGGTAGAAAAAAATCGTCAGGATCAAGTTCTTGGTGCGATAAGAGCTGGCACGGTCCAATCTGCACACGATCTATCAGAAGGTGGATTTCTTCCAGCACTGGCTGAATGCGTGTTTGGTACCGACTTCGGTGCAGAAGTTACATTAGCTGGAAAAGATGTTCTTGCTGAGTTATTCAGTGAGTCTCCATCAAGATATATTCTGACCGTGTCAGAGGAAAATGCGGAAAAATTCGAAAAGTTAATACCGGAAGCGAAAGAGATTGGCGTTGTAACTAATGAGAAGCAAATTCTTGTAAAAAATCAACAAGGGGAAACTCTTGTAAACGAAAGCGTCCAGAAACTTGAGGACGCATGGAGAGGTGCTATTTCATGTTTGGTGAAATCAAAGGCTTAAACGAAGAATGTGGCGTGTTTGGAATTTGGGGTCATGTGGATGCAGCACAAATTACGTATTACGGCTTACACAGTCTTCAGCATCGTGGACAAGAAGGTGCTGGAATAGTCGTGACAGATCGGGAAAAGCTTTCGATTCACAAAGGAATGGGACTCGTTAATGACGTGTTTAACCAGGATATTTTAGATCGTTTAAAAGGAACCGGTGCGATTGGTCATACTAGATATACAACTGCAGGGGCAAGTGATTTCGTAAATTGTCAGCCGCTGCAATTTAATTCACAATCTGGAAGTCTTGCTTTGGCTCATAACGGTAATATTGTTAATGCGACAGCATTAAAGCATCAACTTGAGTACCAAGGAAGCATTTTCCAAACTACCTCAGATACTGAAGTCATCGCTCATTTAATGAAGCGAAGCGGGTATCCTGACTTAAAGGATTCGCTTAAAAATGCACTTACGATGGTTAAAGGAGCATATGCCTTAGTATGTCTCGTAGAGGATAAAATGTTTGTCGCTTTGGACCCCAACGGTCTTCGTCCATTATCCATTGGTAAATTGGGAGATGCTTATGTAGTTTCCTCAGAAACCTGTGCTTTCGATATCATTGGTGCGACATTTGAACGCGAAGTTCAACCAGGAGAATTAATTACTATTGATGACGACGGTCTTCACATCGACGTATTTTCTCCGTCAACAAAAAGAACAATTTGCTCGATGGAATATGTATACTTTGCACGACCGGACAGTGATGTTGAACAAATAAATGTGCATTACGCTCGTAAAAACCTTGGGAAGCAACTTGCCAAAGAAGCCCCTATTGAAGCTGATGTCGTCACAGGAGTTCCAGATTCCAGTATTTCTGCAGCAATTGGGTTTGCTGAGGAGACGGGAATTCCTTATGAGTTAGGACTTATTAAAAACCGTTATATTAATCGCACATTTATCCAGCCATCTCAGGCACTTCGAGAGCAGGGGGTAAAAATGAAGTTATCGGCTGTTCGAGGGGTAGTTGCCGGAAAACGTGTGGTAATGATTGATGATTCGATCGTACGTGGGACAACAAGCAGAAGAATTGTCGGTTTGCTGCGAGAAGCAGGAGCAACAGAGGTACATGTCCGAATCAGTTCCCCACCGATTATTAATCCTTGTTTTTATGGGATTGACACGTCTACAAAAGGTGAATTAATTGCCTCTGTCAAAACAACAGAAGAGATTCGGGAAGAAATGGGAGCAGACTCTCTCACTTATTTAAGTGTTGAGGGATTAAAAACTGGGATAGGAAGACCTGATACTACGGAAAACTGTGGACAGTGTCTCGCCTGTTTCACCGGTCAGTATCCGACAGAAATTTATCCGGAAACAGATCATCCTTACGATAAGGTACTAGGAGGAAAGTAAGCATGTCTAAAGCATACGAATCCGCAGGTGTAAATATTGAGGCAGGATATGAAGGTGTTCGACGTATGAAAAAGCATGTGGAGTCAACCTATCGTAAAGAGGTGATGGGTGGTCTAGGTGCTTTCGGTGGTCTATTTGATTTGTCGCAGTTAAATCTGAAGGAGCCCGTGCTCGTTTCAGGTACCGACGGAGTAGGGACAAAACTGATGATTGCCCAGGAAATAAATAAGCATGACACGATCGGTGTCGATGCTGTGGCGATGTGTGTCAACGACATTGTTGTTCAAGGGGCATCGCCTTTATTTTTCCTGGATTATTTAGCATTAGGAAAGAATGATCCCGAACAAGTCGAGCAAATTGTTGCGGGAATTGCGGAAGGGTGTCGACAATCGAATTGTGCTTTAATCGGTGGTGAAACGGCGGAAATGCCTGGATTATATGATGAAAAAGAATATGATGTTGCAGGTTTCGTAGTTGGTGCTGCTGAAAAAAGTCAACTTTGGGGACCGGACCGTGTTTCTGAAGGCGATGTTCTTATTGGATTGACCTCTAGTGGCGTTCACAGTAACGGATTTTCATTAGTACGAAAAATTGTTAAGGACGCAGGCTTTACTTGGGCTGATAAAATTGAGAACCTTGAAACGACATTAGGGGAGTTATTTATGACCCCGACGCGTATTTATGTAGAGGCGGTAAAACCTTTTCTTGGCACAGATCAGATACAGGCAGCTTCTCATATAACTGGTGGAGGTTTTGTCGAGAACATTCCACGTATGTTGCCGGAAGGACTTGGGGCTGAGGTTTCTCTTGGTGAATGGGAAGTGCCTTTTGTTTTCCATTGGTTAAAAGAAAAAGGAAACCTGACTAATGAAGACTTTCTTGAAACGTTTAATGTAGGGATCGGTTTTGTGATGGCTGTGAAGAAAGATAATTTGGACGGTGTGTTAAGTACACTTCGTGAGCAAGGAGAAACGCCTGTTCATTTAGGGCAGGTTGTTAAAGGGGAAGGAATCCAATTCAAGGGAGCGTTAAAACTATGAAAATTGCCGTGTTTGCATCAGGCAGTGGAAGTAACTTTCAATCAATCTTAGAAGCAGTTGAAAGTGAACTTGTTGATGCTTCGGTCGAGCTCTTAGTGTGTGATAAGCCAGGAGCTCTCGTAGAGAAAAGGGCTGAAAAAGCGGGAATTTCATTGTACTCCTTTTCACCAAAAACTTTTGCCTCAAAAGCAGCATTTGAGCAAGAAATTTTGGCTGAGCTTCAAGCAAAAGGGGTAGAACTCATCGTTTTAGCTGGTTATATGCGCTTAATTGGACCAACTCTTCTTGAGGCATATGGGGGAAGGATCGTCAATATTCATCCTTCTTTATTACCTTCATTTCCTGGATTAGATGCTATTGGACAAGCATTTGATGCGGGTGTTAAGGTATCAGGAGTAACGATTCACCTTGTCGATGAAGGAATGGATACAGGGCCTATTATCGCGCAGGAAGCTGTTCAGATAAATGAAACAGATACAAAAGAGGTTCTCCAGGGTAAGATTCAAAAAGTGGAGCATGAGTTATATCCAAAGACTCTTCAGCATGTGATCAGCCAATTACAAAGGAGCGTGAAATAAATGAAAAAGCGAGCATTAGTGAGCGTTTCAGATAAGCGAGGAATCGTTTCGTTTGTTCAGAAACTTGAAGAGATGGACGTAGAAGTAATATCGACTGGTGGAACAAAAAGAGAATTGGAAAAAGCAGGTGTGAATGTTATTGGAATCGAAGAGGTAACGGGGTTTCCTGAAATGATGGATGGCCGTGTAAAGACACTTCATCCAAACATTCATGGAGGGCTTCTTGGCGTGCGTAAAAACACAGAGCACATGGAGGCTTTAAAAGACCAAGGAATTGGTCTTATTGATTTTGTTATTGTAAATTTATATCCTTTCCAATCAACCATTGAAAACCCTGCATCTACGTTTGACGATGCGATCGAAAACATTGATATCGGCGGCCCGTCCATGATTCGTTCCGCTGCGAAAAATCACAACGATGTTGCCATTATCGTTGATGCAGAAGATTACGACGTTGTTTTACAAGAATTAAAAGATTCTAATGGAGAATTATCAGTGGAGCGTAAACGTAAGCTAGCAGCGAAAGCATTTCGACATACCGCGGCTTATGATGCATTAATCGGTGAATATTTAACAAAACAAGTAGGCGAAGAGGCACCCGAAAAACTAACGATTACATATAACCGCAAGCAAATGCTTCGCTACGGAGAAAATCCTCATCAACAAGCAGCTTTTTATGAACGACCATTAGGTAACCCAACATCAATTGCTCGTTCTACTCAGCTTCATGGGAAAGAGCTCTCTTACAACAATATTAACGACGCAGACGCAGCTCTTGCGGTGATTCGTGATTTTGAAGGACCGACAGTTGCTGCAATCAAGCATATGAACCCTTGTGGTGTCGGAATTGGCGCGACGATTTTTGACGCTTTTACCAAGGCTTACGAAGCTGACACAACCTCTATTTTTGGCGGTGTCATTGCTTGTAACCAAGAAGTTGATAAAGAAACAGCGCTAAAAATGAAGGAAATCTTTCTTGAAATTGTCATAGCTCCTAGTTTTTCTGAAGAGGCGCTAGCAGTATTAACGGAGAAGAAAAACATTCGTTTATTAACGGTTGATCTTGAGTCGAATCAACCTGTAGAACAACGTATTACCACTGTTTCAGGTGGCGCTTTAGTGCAGGAAACAGATACATTGAGCTATGAAGACGTGGAAGTAACGATTCCAACGACTCGAAAACCTTCGGATAGTGAGTTAGAGCAAATTAAAATGGCGTGGAAAGTTGTAAAACATGTGAAATCCAATGCGATTGTGTTAGCAAAAGCAGACCAGACTATCGGTGTCGGTGCTGGACAGATGAACCGTGTTGGAGCAGCAAAAATTGCTATTGAACAAGCAGGAGACAGAGCAAAAGACGCTGTCATGGCTTCGGATGCCTTTTTCCCAATGAGCGATACGGTTGAAGCAGCTGCGAAAGCGGGAATAAAAGCAATCATTCAGCCAGGTGGTTCAAAACGCGATCAGGAATCGATTGATATGGCGAATGAATATGGGATTACGATGGTGTTCACTGGCGTAAGACACTTTAAACATTAAGACAAACATGAGGGGGGAATCTGTATGAAAATCTTGGTTATTGGAAGCGGAGGGCGAGAACACGCCTTGGCTTGGAAATTTGCCCAGTCTTCGAAAGTAACAGAGGTAATCGTTGCTCCGGGTAGCGATGCGATAAACGAGCTGGCAGGATGCCGGTCGATCCAAGCAGATATGTCTAACCATTCGAGTCTTGTTGACTTGGCAAAAACTGAAGAAGTTTCGTTAACCGTTGTGGGTCCTGAAGCCCCTCTCGTTGCAGGATTAATCGATGATCTTCAAGCAGCAGGTCTGAAAGCTTTTGGTCCAACGAAAGCAGCTGCCGAACTAGAAGGAAGCAAGCAATTCGCAAAGGATTTGATGGAAAAGTATCATATTCCTACTGCGGCTTTTGAATCTTTCACCGATTTGGAGAAGGCGAAGGCATATATCCAAAAGGTAGGTGCACCGATCGTTGTCAAAGCTGATGGATTAGCGGCTGGCAAAGGTGTAGTAGTTGCTGAAACGGAAGCAGAGGCTTTAGAAGCCTTGGATAAAATGATGGGTGAGCGAACATTTGGGGATGCCGGTGAATCAGTGGTCATTGAAGAATGCCTGCGTGGGGAAGAGTTATCCTTTATGGCTTTTGTTCATGGTAATACAGTCATTCCAATGGTTACGGCACAGGACCATAAGCGAGCGTTCGAAGGAGATACCGGACCTAATACTGGCGGAATGGGTGCCTATTCTCCGGTTCCTCATTTAGATGGTGATTGGTTAAAAAAAGCAGAAATGTCGATTTTACGGCCCATGGCTGGGGCAATGGTAACAGAAGGGGTTCCATTTACAGGGATTCTTTACGCTGGTCTAATGATTACCGAGCAAGGGCCGAAAGTGATTGAATTCAATGCTCGTTTTGGAGACCCGGAAACACAAGTTGTTTTACCTCGATTGAAGACGGATCTGGTAGATGTGATAGAGAGTGTCTTAAATGAGGAGGAACTAGCGCTTGAGTGGGCGGAGGAAGCTTGTGTTGGAGTTGTCTTGGCTTCAGAGGGCTATCCCGGTAGCTATGAAAAAGGTACAGTGTTTCATTTGCCTGAGGTTGACGACAAAGCAAGTCAGTTATGGTTTCATGCTGGAAGTGTAAAAAATGATTCTGATGCCGGTGGTTGGAAAACGAATGGCGGACGAGTGTTGTTGCTAGCGACGGTGGCTCCATCGCTGAAGGAAGCATTAAGTACGACGTATGATGTGTTAGCTCGAAGTGAGTGGAATGGGCTTTTTTATCGAAAGGATATTGCGCATCAGTTGGTTGAGAGATAATAATTTAATATAAGAGGTAAAATCCCGTCAAAGTCGATTTGTACTTTGACGGGATCTTTTTTACAAGAAATTTATAAAATTATTGGTTTTTTAAAGATTATTATTCTCGTCGAACAGAGAGGCTCGAATCCGCTCTAGGCGGACGCCTTCGCTACTTCGAGCTTTTAAAATCTATGGTTATGAAAGCAGTTCTTTTGCTTTAAATAAGTCGCGATGCGTTTTTCTTAAAAAAACTTTACATATATAAGCTAGCGAGAAATATTCCCAGACTTTCTTCGTAAATTTCATCAAATTGGCCAATCGGCAAAGGATTTTCGCCTTCGCCTAATTCAATCGTGAATCCGGGTCTTCTCCATTCTTGAATAAACCAATCTTTATAGCCCGCATAACTTTCCACATATTGAATGGGCTCATAGCCGCTAACGCGGGCAAACTCAGTAACAATTGTTTCGGCCTCTGGTGGCTCAAGATCTTGAAATCCCCAATAGATAACTCTGCCTTGCGTGTGAAAAGCTAACGCTCTATGAAATCCTGAGTCGTCGGTTAATTCAGCCATTGCTATAGATTCTGGTTCTGTCAAAGGTGCTGGGCCCGGATAATCTCTAGGTGCAGGTTGGTCAGGTTTGTCTGATATTTCTTGTTCTTCCTCCCATAAAGCCGGATACTGATTATTCAAGTCTACACCTCGAATGTTTGCTTTCCACCCGGAAAAGTCAGTACTTTGGTTATTTATTTCTAATACTTGACTGCGGTATGGTTCCTCATCCGGTAATCCTTCAATTAGCAAGTCTACGCCATCTGGATTCACCATAGGCACAATAGACAAAAATACCGATTCATAAAAAGGCGATACATCCAAACCTCTGATAGGTTGCATGTTTGTTAGCGCCAATAAGTATTGATTTAGTGTCTGCATTAATAGAGGAGTGGTAATCCATTCGTGTGCGTGGAAGGAGCCATTCATGTGTACTTTTTTAGCACCGCGACCAATACTCAGTTCGATAAGACTTTTTCCCATCACAGAATTTCCTATGGAACGAGAAGTCAAAAATGGATAGATCTCAGTGAGCTGGCTGATATCATTTACTAGTGAGGTATAACCGTAGGCTCTTCTTCCTTCAACGATCGGACGTTGAACTCTAAAGGGTACATTAATTGTTTGCCCAATTTGAAGAGCGTAGGGGTTTAGAGTGGGATTTAACAGATAAAGTGTATCCACACTGACTTCTAGCTGATTAGAAATTCTCCAAAGAGAATCTCCAGGCTGAATCGTATAAAAGTTCACGAAATACCCGGGAATTTTTACAATTTGACCTATTTGTAATAAGGCAGCATCAACTGTCGGATTCGAGTCAGTTATCAAATTTAATGGGATATTAAAAAGTCTGCTGTAATACCAAAAACTATCACCTTGACGTGCTCTAATATTCATACATCTATTCTCCTTTTAAACGAAGTTATCTTAGAATATATGATGATAAGAGCATGATTATTATTTTGGTGTAAAAGTAATTGTTGTATGATGAATAACATTTAGTTGTAGAGTGGTTTTTCAGGAGCAATAAGTAGACATTTGAAAAGATCGAATAGTTTAGGAGTATTTGGTGAAGGTTCTTTAATAACATTTCAATTTAACTTCTGGATAATGTGAGACATTTAGGATTGATAACCGGAACTGACTTACTTTGTTTTATTCGTTCTAATCATATATTCAGCAATAAGATCATCTAAATTTTGACTGATTTCAATAATTTTAAGATTACTAAACTTTCTTCTTTTTAATTGAGTTTCTAAATCTAGCCTCATTTCTTCTATGTCTCTCTTAAGTTGATCGTTCTTGGGATTGTCCAATGATATCATTCCTTTAGCAGGTAATTTATATATAACCACCTATACCCTATATTGGTTTTATAGTAACACAATAATTGAATTGTTCAAATACAGCACATAGTCTTGTCTGGTTGGTTATTGATGTTACACTTAGATAGACACAAAGAAAATGATGTGATAAAAAATGATACGTTTAAGTGATAATGTTCGCCTCTATCGAAGGTTATATAAATGGACACAGCAAGACTTAGCAACAAAGCTAAACATTTCACGTACAGTTATTACTCGTTGGGAAAATGAGGAAAGCACTCCTGATCTCCAAACCTTGATAAAACTATGTGATATCTTTCAGATAAATCTGGATACTCTTGTGGGATATGAGAAGCATAAAGAAACAGCTATAGCTTTGCAAAATCAAAATATAGAAGAACTTGGTGAGATAAGCATCAAACTTTTGCACTATATAAAACATAATCCTAGAATGAGAGATTCATTATATGAATTATCTATAATGCCCTATAAAAAGAGAAAACATCTAGAGAAAATTATTTTTATTATTCTAGATGATATATTGACGAATCTTAATGCTATTGATGAAGAAAAGCCTTCTTAAAAAGTTTGTGGTCTAACATTTATTCTGCAATTATTAAGGATTGAGGTGAGTCTTTTGAGGCAACAAAGATCGAGATATAAGCCTTTACAGAAATTAAGTTCGAAGGATATTCCTCCCCGTGAGGAGATCGAATGCATTTTAAAAGAGAATTCATTGGAATACGATCTTGAAATGACGCGAGAGAAACTTTGGGATATTTGGGTGAATTACTATAATGCCAGATATCAGTTGATTTCCAGTCTGTCGTGTAATAATGAGGATTTACAACAAGTGTTTAAGAAGATTGATAAGAATTATTGCACTATCTATAAGAACTGCTCAAATATCTAGAGAGATATTAGGCATTTATAAAAAAAATAACCGTATTGATGAAACGCTCTGAGAAGTTCTCTTTGGGCGTTTTTACATGTTTTAAAGGATGGTCATTAGTGGAAAACTAACTGTATAAGTAAATAGTAAGCCGATCTAGTGGATTATATTGCATACATAGGTCAAAATATAAAAGGTACAACCGTGAAAAGATTGCGCTCAGTTAATAAAAGACGCTACGCGTTTTTCTTAACTGATAAGAAAGTATAAAATGACAGCTATCTTTAGCCACCCGCATCAAGGGAAGTTCACCCTTGATGCTTAAATAATGGTGGCTTTAAAGATCACGCTGTATTTAATAAAAGACGCTACGCGTTTTTCTTAACTGAGCATTATATATGAAAGTTTGAAAGGGGTAGGGTATGATGGATAACGGAAACGTTATTGCTTTTGTAACACCGTTTGACAAAGCAGGACGGGGGAACGTGACAACAACTCGTCGAATAAAAGAAGGTTATGAGAAAAGGGGCTATCTTGTCAGATCTTTTGCCTATAATGAAGGAGGCACCTGAAAGCAGTTCGAGGAGATACTCCGGGAGAGTACTTGGGTGCATATTTTACACATTACGAGGTTTGCTAAGTGGGTTGATGAACAGAAATGCAACTTTGATTATAATAAGCCTTTTATATTAACAATGGGTGGAACAGATGTGCATGTAGACCTCGCTGAAAAAGGGTGGAGCGAAACAACTGTGAATCTTGTTAACCAATCAACGGCAGTCGTTTGTTTTAGTGAGGAAGCACGAAAAATGGTTGTTGAGGTCAACCCGGATTGGCAAGGAAAAGTAAAGGTTGTTCCGCAGGCTGTTATTCCTCCAAAGAGAACAGATCAAGGATCTAACAAAGATGAAAAGTTTGAGATTTTACTTCCGGCAGGCTTAAGACCGATTAAAGATGTATTACATCTATTAGATGCTTGGAAAGATCTGGACAAGCAGATACCCTTTTTGAAAGTAAAGGTGATTGGCGAAGCGCTTGATAAAGATGTGGAGCGGGAAGTATTAGCCGCTTGTGATTACTATTCTTTTTTGGAATATCATTCGACAGTCTCGTTTGACGAAATGGGCAATGTATATGCAGAGGCTGATGTTGTGATCAACACGTCTAAAGAAGAAGGACAATCCACGGCACTTTGCGAAGCAATGGCACTGGGTATCCCCGTAATTGCAAGAAATAATGCCGGCAACAGAGAGTTAATCAAACATGGCAAAACAGGATACATATATCAATATCCTTCTGAGTTTCCAGAGCTTATCAACCGTATTAGGAAAAATCCTTTGGAGACAAAACGTATGACAGAAAGAGCGCAAGCTTATTTTCAACATGAACGGACCGTTGAGCAAGAGACAACAGACTATCTATCAATTTTTAAAAGTTTGAGTGAATCTTGACATTTAAGAAATTAAATAAATAATTTTGGGGGAACTAAAATGAAACGAATTACTAAAGGATTGATAACGGCCACTTTAGTGGCAATACTAGCAGGATGTGGCGAAAATGAGGAAGAACAAGCTGGAGAAACGTTTCATGTAGGCGTCATCCCAGCATTATCGGGTGATGAGTTTCTTGAAGCAGTAGAAGAATTAGAAGGTGAATTAGATGAAGCCCTTCCTCAGGATGTCGAAATAGAGGTTTACCCAAATTATAATGGTGTTGTGGAAGGCTTGAACTACGGACATATCCAAATGGCTTACTTAGGACCGAGAACGTATGTAAGTGCAAATGATGAATCAGGAGCAGAAGCAATTATTACACAGCTCATTGACGGTGAAGCATCTTACTATTCCTATATTATTACTCACGCGGACAATCCATGGGATACACTGGATGAATTCTTGGAAAACGTGGAGGAACGATCCTTTGCTTTTGGTTCTGTTTCTTCTACATCCGGTTCTCTCGTTCCCGGTAAGGAATTAAGTGATCGTGGTGTTTACACAAATGAAGAAGAATATGAGTTTGATGTTGTTAGTTTTTCTGGATCTCATGATATAACCGGAGAGCAAGTAGAAAGTAATCAAGTGGACGCTGGAGCAATTGATAGTGCTTTTTACAACTCGCTTATTGAGCAAGGAACTCTTGATGAATCTGAAACGAAAGTAATTTGGCAATCCGAAGCTTTATTTCAATATCCGTGGTCGGTATCACCTGACGTAGATGATGAAACGGTTGAATTGATTAAGGATACATTTTTAAACATGGATAATGAAGTGGTATTAGAAGGATTTGCAGCGACTGGATTTACCGAAGCTACAGATGAGGACTATCAATTAATTCGTGACATCATGATTGAAGAAGGCGAAATTGACGCTGAGTAAAGAATAGACAAATTACTTTAGGTCAAAGGAATAGTGGTGACGTACTTATGTGGTTTAATAAAAAGAATATTTTAATAACTGTCTTTATATTTGGGATCGTCATTTGGAGTTCTATTGGAACAGGAGTCAGGCCAATCCCATTAGATAATTTTGTGGCCTTTTCAGAGCGATTTTTCCCACCTAATTGGGATAGAACGAATGTAGCCTTAAGTGCTAGTCTGATTACGTTACAAGTCGCTTTTTTAGGAACAATTCTAGCTTTGCTAGTGGCGATTCCGATCAGCTTTTTAGCTGCCAATAATACGTCACCAAATGGGTATGTATACCACACGGTAAGAAGCATGCTCAGTTTTCTTCGGTCTGTTCCTGATATTGTGTTAGGTCTCTTTTTTGTTGTGTTAATCGGATTAGGACCATACGCGGCTGTTCTAGCTATTTTTATTCACAACGTTGGCGTGCTTGGAAAACTTATTGCAGAGCTCATTGAGTCGGCGGATAAAGGACCGCAAGAAGCTGTTCAGTCAATGGGACTGTGTAAAAGCATGGTTGCACTTTATGGTGTACTGCCGCAAATTATCCCCAACGTGCTGTCTCATTACTTTTACCGTTTTGAAGTTGCTATTCGAACCTCTCTAATCCTAGGGTTTATTGGAGCAGGAGGAATAGGACAGCTGTTGTTTAATGATTTCCAAACCTTTAGATATGACAATGTTAGTTTGTACGTACTGTTTATTATGGGTCTGGTTGTTTTTGTTGACATGTTAGGCAGCTATGTGCGAAATCGGGTGATTTAGGAGGTGCAAGTCATGGCATTAACACTACAAGATGTTTCGATGATTTATAAAAGTAAAGGGAATAAAGGTAAAAAAGAACAGGCACTTGATAGTATTAACTTATCTATCCAACAAGGAGAATTTGTTGGTGTATTGGGACGAAGCGGAGCTGGGAAATCTACATTTATTCGGTGTATTAATCAATTAGTCAGACCAAGTCATGGAAAGGTGATATGGTTAGATAAAGAGATGACGACAATGAATAAAGACCAACTCTGTATAACAAGACGTGAAATTGGGATGATTTTTCAACAATTTAATCTTGTACCTCGGCTCAGCGCACATAAAAATTGTGTGATGGGAGGGTTTGGCTATCGGCCAAGGTGGAAGAATATGCTTGGTTTGATTACAGCAGAAGAAAGAGAACGAGCAATGCGTGCCTTGGAACGAGTTGGTATTGACCATATGGCTCATAAACGTGTGGATCAATTGAGTGGTGGGCAGCAGCAGCGCGTAGCAATTGCAAGAATGATTATGCAAAGACCTAAATTAATTTTAGGAGACGAGCCAGTGTCGAGTTTAGATCCAACCACTTCTAAAGAAGTAATGCAATTAATTCGTGACGTCCATGACACAGAAAATATGACGACACTTATTAATTTGCATAATGTAGAACTTGCATTGGAATATTGTGACCGCATCATTGGTTTAGCAGAAGGACGACTTGTTTTTGATGGATCACCTCAGGACGTAGACGATCATGCATTAAAAACGATATACGGCTAAAAAACAGTTGAAATAGAAAATTATTGGAATGAAAACTAGCCTTACTTAAGTTTCTTAAGTAAGTCCCAAAAGCTGAATGAGGTTTTTTTGTAAACTTTATTGTACGCTGCTTTTTCTGGTTTTTTCACCCACCCCATGCCTTTTTTCCCGTATCCGGGAACGAGGGCTTTTTTTGCTTTTCGCTTTAGCCTGCCAGTTGTTCGAGCTTTTACTGAGCGCTTTATACTTGGTTTTCTCCATCCGAACTTCATTATAATGACCCCCTAGTAGAGTTTCCATCTAAAGATAGATTTAAAGGTTTGAAGGAACTAACTATCTATTATAAATACTAACGGAATCACTTCTTTTTTAATAGTTAAATGAGTACATTTACAGAGAGGCATATAACCAGTATGGTGAAGGATTTTAAATACTAATCATAAAAATTGGAATATTATATTTAATTCTGAATTCAATGTGTTATACTATATTTTAAATTAGTAAATATAGTATACACTAATTGAATGGAGATATCCTCATCAATGATACTAGAAAACGAGAGTGGGTGAGTATTGGGCAGGAAAAAAAGGATATTTATTCTATCAGATTCAGTAGGGGAAACAGCAGAACACGTTGTAAACGCTGTCACTAGTCAATTTTCTTTAACGGATGTCGAGTTTCACCGGAATCCTTATGTGAACGGTGTAAAGGATATTGAGGAAGTGATCATGGAGGCGAAGGAGTACCAATCCATTCTCGCTTATACGATTGTGATTGATGAATTAAAGGAATATTTAGATCGTCGGGCAGCAGAAGAAAATATAAAAACAGTAGATCTGCTAAATCCGTTGACAAATGCGATAAGTCAATCATTTGGTAAGCAACCGGCTCATGAGGCTGGGAGAATCAGAAAACTGGATGATGACTATTTTCAAAGAGTCGCAGCCATTGAGTTTGCCGTGAAATATGATGATGCCAGAGATGCGAGGGGGATATTAAAAGCAGATTTAGTGATCATCGGTGTGTCGAGAACATCTAAGACTCCTCTATCTATGTATTTAGCTCATAAAAGATTCAAGGTGGCGAATATCCCGCTAGTGCCAGAAGTTGCTCCACCAGAGGAGCTTTTTCAGTTGCCTAGTAACCGTTGCGTTGGACTTGTAATCACTCCGGATAAATTAAATGAAATTCGTAAAGAACGACTAAAAGCAATGGGATTAACTTCAGGAGCGACTTATGCAAGACTGGAACGAATTGTTGAAGAACTAGAGTATGCAGATAAAATCATTAAACGGGTTGGATGCCCGGTGATAAATGTTTCTAATAAAGCTGTCGAAGAAACAGCTAACTATATTATGGAAGTACTGAAAATGGAGAGGGGAACCTAGCGATGGATAAGTTAGTTTATATGTTTGATGAAGGTAAAAGTGGTATGAAGGAAACTTTAGGTGGAAAAGGAGCTAACTTAGCGGAGATGACGCGCATTGGTTTACCGGTTCCATACGGATTTACGATTTCGACTCGAGCATGTAACGCTTATCACGACTCTGACAAGAAAGTAACGGATGACTTGGAGCACGAAGTACTTGAATCCCTGCACCATTTAGAGTCAGTGACAGGGAAAAAGCTCGGGGATGTATCGAACCCTTTGCTCGTTTCGGTGAGGTCAGGTTCGGTATTTTCCATGCCAGGGATGATGGATACAGTCTTGAATTTAGGGATGAATGATGACACGGTTGAGGCTATTGCTGGATTAACAAATAATCCTCGATTTGCTTTTGATTCCTACCGCAGGTTTATTCAAATGTTCAGCGATGTCGTGCTGGACGTAGATGCTTACTTTTTCGAGCGATTTCTTGAAGATTTTCGCGAGAAGAAGGATTATGCCACGGATCCGGAATTAACGGCAGGAGACTGGAAAGAAGTCATCGTAGGTTACAAAGAAATTGTCAAAAGACATACGAAGAGATTATTTCCGCAGGATCCAAAAGAACAGCTCTTTCTTGCGATTGAATCCGTGTTTGATTCGTGGAATAACCAAAGGGCAATTATTTATCGAACCTTAAATAAGATTCCTGGTCATCTTGGTACGGCGGTTAACATTCAAAGCATGGTTTTTGGCAATATGGGAGATGATTCCGGCACGGGGGTTGCTTTTACAAGAGATCCTTCTACTGGGGAATCGATTCTTTACGGAGAGTATTTGATAAATGCGCAAGGCGAAGATGTTGTTGCAGGAATTCGAACCCCACAACCGATTCAAACGTTAGAGGAAAATATGCCTGCTGTTTTTCAACAGTTTGTAGAAACATGCAATCGATTGGAAAGTCATTATGGAGATATGCAGGATATTGAATTCACGGTAGAACGAGGGAATTTATTTATCCTACAAACACGGAATGGCAAACGAACAGCGCAATCAGCTATCCGAATTGCTGTCGAGATGGTGAAGGAAGGAATCATTACAAAACAAGAAGCGCTCCTTCGGGTAGATCCCGAACAATTAAATCAGCTCTTACACCGACGGATTGACGAGTCGATCGAAATAAACCAGCTAGCCAAAGGGTTACCCGCATCTCCTGGAGCAGCTACCGGGCAAGTAGTGTTTGATTCCGATGATGCAGAGCTTTTAGCAAAAGAAGGAAAAAAAGTGATTCTTGTTCGTACAGAAACCACGCCCGATGATATCCACGGTATCGTGTCTTCTCAAGCAGTTGTTACGAGTCGTGGCGGGATGACAAGTCACGCCGCTGTCGTAGCGCGCGGGATGGGAAAAGCGTGTATTTGCGGTTGTGATCAGATAAGGATTGATAGTAAGAAAAAAGAATTCTATGTCGGTGATACAGTCGTTCACTACTTAGATACGATCACGATTGATGGTGGAACCGGGGAAATTATGCTGGGCGAAGTTTCGATGATTGATCCTCAATTATCTGAAGAGTTCCAGGAGATACTTTCTTGGGCAGATGACGAGCGAACACTAGGAGTTCGAGCGAATGCGGATAATCCAACGGATGCAAGAAAAGCATTGGAATTTGGTGCTGGCGGAATAGGGCTTTGCCGAACAGAGCACATGTTTATGGATCCAGCAAGAGTGCCAATCGTTCAAGAAATGATTTTGGCCGAGAATTTCGAGGATCGGATGATAGCCTTAACGAAACTTCTGCCGATGCAGCAAGAAGACTTTTCAAATATTTTTGAGGTGATGAATGGTCATCCTGTAACGATTCGATTGTTAGACCCGCCACTTCATGAATTTTTACCTGATAAAGAAGAGCTTATTGTAGAAGTTACGAAACTTCAAATCATGGATCCTCAATCGAAGGAGTTACCAGAGAAAGAACTGTTACTTCGAAAAATTCGTCAGTTAGATGAATTTAACCCGATGCTGGGCCACCGCGGTTGTCGTCTCGGTGTTGTTTATCCGGAAATCTATATGATGCAAGCAAAGGCGATATTTTACGCGGCTGCATCGCAATTAGAAAAAGGATTTGATGTCACCCCTGAAATCATGATTCCACTTGTAGGGCATGTCAATGAATTGAAACTGATGCGGATAGTTGTCGATGAGGCAGCGGAGTTAGTTGCAAATGAAACAGGGAGAAAGGTCGAATACACTGTAGGTACGATGATTGAAATCCCTCGAGCAGCGTTGACTGCCGATCAAATTGCTGAAGAGGCAGACTTCTTCTCCTTTGGAACAAATGATTTAACGCAGACTACGTTTGGATTCAGTCGGGATGATGCAGAAAGTAAATTTCTACAGCACTATATTGATGAACAAACATTACCGGATAACCCATTTATGATATTGGACCAAGATGGAGTTGGAAAGTTAATAGAAACTGGTGTAAATCTTGGTCGGAAAACAAAGCCGGCATTAAAAACAGGGATTTGCGGAGAACATGGCGGAGAAAAGAGTTCCATCGAGTTTTGCTTTGAAAAAGGGCTGGATTACGTAAGCTGCTCGCCATACCGTGTTCCGTTAGCGCGATTAGCTGCTGCACAAGCAACGATTCGCTCTAAGGTATTGATCCACTGAGTTAGTTGACTATATTTTTAAAAATGAAGACTGTTTCTATCAAATCAGTTAAGAATAATGATTTGGTAGAACAGTCTTTTTAGAGATGGTTGTTTTCTTTTAACTGAGAGCACTCGAATCCGCTCTAGGAGGCTCGCTTGATCATCCACGGAAAGCGAGCGGTAATCCTTCCAAACAACCTTCGATGATTATAAAGCAAAAAATAGAAAAAAAGACCCGAAGTATTTTAAGACTGCAATGCAATTATTCTAACTTTGGAGCTTTTCTCTTCATCGTTGCTTGTTCATATGCGTAAGCAAGTTTTAATAGCATTGGTTCAGAATAGGCTTTGCTGGTGAATGTAATTCCAACTGGATGACCTTCAGACGTATAGCCGGCAGGAACTGTTATTGATGGATAGCCAGCTTTAGCAGGAATCGCGGCACCAAGATTGTTAGGATAAACGATCGCATCCAGGTTATTTTCAGCTAATGTTAGATCGATACCTTTTTCTTTTGAATTTGTATAGTCAAAGGTTAATGCATGTAAATAAGCAGGTTCTGTTAACGTACCACTCGATAGCTCAGATTTTTCAAGGATTGTTTGTCCATACTTTAATCGAGTGGAAGGTTCAAGCCGATTGAACTGGATAATATCTGCTAACGTTTTTGGTGAAGTAGTTGATGCATACTCATGCAGATAGCTATTTAATGCTGTTTTGAATTCAAAAAGCATGACATCCATCGACCAAGGTGCATCCATTGTCTTTACAACGACGGAATCGATCACTTCTGCTCCAAGGTCTTTCAACTTCTGAATAGCTTCTTCCATTATAAGCTGTTCTTCCTCTGATATATTTTCAAAAATACCTTCCCGGGCAATTCCAATCCGCGAACCTTGTAAGGTGTCTTTTTCCAGACTGGAGGTGAAATTAAATTCAGTGAGTTCATGATTTGTTTTTGTGACTGGATCAGATGGGTCTTGAGCAACGAGTGCATTTAATAAGAGCGCAGCATCCTTCACCGTTCGTGTAATTGGACCCGCAGTATCTTGTGTAATAGATATCGGAATGATACCTGATCGGCTTAAAAGACCAACTGTCGGTTTCACCCCAACAACGGAGTTTTGACTGGCTGGACTCAGAATGGAACCCGATGTCTCTGTGCCGATGGCAACCATAGCAAGATTCGCTGCAATACCAGCTGCTGATCCTGAGCTTGATCCCCCGCAATCAATACCTGGTCCATAAGGATTTAAGACCTGCCCCCCACGGGAACTATAGCCATTTTTCATATTCTCTGTCATGAAGTTTGCCCACTCGGTCATATTCGCCTTACCAATAATGATCGCCCCAGCTTCGCGAAGTTGTTTCACAAGAAACGAATCCTTCATTGCATAGCTTTCGGCTAAGGCTAAAGAACCAGCACTCGTATGCAATTTATCGGCTGTTGCAAGGTTGTCCTTTATTAATACAGGAATGCCATGTAATGAGCTGCGAAAACCTGATTCTTTCCTTTCCATGTCCAACGCTTCTGCCAGTTGGATTGCCTCCGGATTTATTTCTAAAATAGCATTAACGCCGTTCTCTCCTTTATCAAACTCTGCTATTCGTTTGAGGTACAGCATGATCAACTCTTTTATGGTAATTAACTCTTTTTTAAAAGCGATCCGAATGTCGTCTATCGTCAATTCCTCTAATTGTTCTTCGTAAAACTTCTGTAAGCGTTCATTTAGCATAAGTAAGAATCTCCTTTTGTTATTAGTCTTTGTTAATTATAGCTCTCTTTCCCTGAGCTTTCATCTATTTGAAGTTATGTATTGTAAGGGAAAGCGAAAGCTAAATCTGTCAAAATAAAAAGCTGTCTATGAAGGAGTGAAAATAATTCCTTTCAAGACAGCTGCTATCGTTTTTAGAAATTAACGATCACGTTTTTTACTTTTCTTCGACTTTTTGATTTGTTGAGCATCATTTTCTGCCGCAAACTCAGTTTGTCCATTCCGTTTATCTAAGTAAATATTTTTATCAGTACTACGATTTTTTTTGTTATGCTGTTCGTTGCGTTTCTCATGATTATTCATCACACTCACCTCCACTACATAGTGTTTATGAAAAATCCAAATTTATGTATGAATCATAAGTAAACTCATGAATAAATGGTTCACTTAAACAATCCGAATAATTGTCATTAGCATTAATTGAAACTTAAAAAATTAGTGAGAATACTATTTACTTTAATTCCAATAATAGGATATGATCATAGTGCATTACAACACTAATGCACTATGTCTCGTGGAAGGAGGGGTGGTCTTGTTTTTAAATACAGAGGGCACGAAACCAATTTACGTACAAATTGCTGAATGGATTGAGACGGAAATCTTAAATGGAAACTTCAAGAAGGATGATAAGGTCAATTCCCAATATCAATTGGCAGAAATGTTTAATATTAATCCAGCCACTGCCGGCAAGGGACTGATGATATTAATGGATGAAAACGTCATTTATAAAAAGCGAGGATTAGGGATGTTTGTCTCGATAGATGCGAAAAAAAATATCATTAATAAACGTAAGGAACAGACGTTGAAGAGGTTAGTTCAAGAATTAGTTTTGGAAGCGAAATATTTAGATGTGGATGAAAAAGAACTTCTTGAAATGATTAGACAGGCAAACCTTGAAGGGAAGGGTGAAGAAAAATGACAGTGGTCCATTTTCAGGATGTATCGAAAAAGTTTGGACGTACAAAAGCGTTAAATAATGCGACATTCTCTATTGAGGAAAATAAAATAACGGGCTTGATTGGAAGAAATGGTGCCGGTAAAACAACGATATTAAATATTATATCCGGCTTGATTCAAGCAACTTCAGGAGAGGTAAAGGTATTTTCAGAAAAACCATTTAATAGCCTTTTGGTTTCCGCAAATTCTATCTTAGTCGATGACAAGATGAGTATGCCTTCCTTGAATTTAAACGGAATATTAATAGAAGCGGGAAGATTTTATGAAAAATGGGATGCATCGTTAGCTCAGCGTTTATTTGAATATTTTTCATTTAATGAAAACCAAAGTCATAATACGTTGTCGAAAGGTAAAAAGAGTACATTCAATATGATAATTGGTTTAGCTTCCCGTTGTCCATTAACTGTGTTTGATGAGCCGACGACTGGAATGGATGAAGCGGTACGAAAGGATTTTTACCGAGCTCTGTTAAAAGACTACCTCGCGCATCCGAGAACAATCCTGCTCTCGAGTCACCATTTAAATGAAATGGAAGATCTGCTAGAAGACGTCATGCTGATTAAGGACGGTGAGACTCATTTACACATGCCTATTGAAGATTTAAAAAACTATGCTATAGCCTTCAAAGGGAATGGTGATCAAGTTAAAACGTGGACGAAAGATCATTATATTTTGTATCGGAAATCTCTTGGCCCGGATCAAATGTATATTGTCTCCCGAAATACGTATTCAGATGAAACGATTCAACGAATAAAAAGAAATGGAATTGAGATTTCCAATGTTTCACCAAGTGAGGTTTGCGTTTATTTAACAAGCTCGTCAAAAGGAGGTATTGATGATGTCTTTAGCTAAAATTAACATGGATGATACGATTAAAAAATTATATTTATTTAAACTAAACTCATATTCAGGTGTATTTACCACGTTAATTTTTCTACAGATTATCTCTATTATCTTAGCATTTAATAGTGGTGAGATGAGTGTGGGTTTTGATATTTTTGAAGTGAAAATTAATTACTATTCCGCATCCAGTGTTTTTGTTCTAACTATGTTGTGGGGATTTATTACAGCGTTCTTATTAACTACAAAAGGGTATAGACATGCTGATTTTATGTTTGTAACAAATCGGCTAACCAGTCATTTAGCAAATGGATTATTTCTGCTGACAATGAGCTTTCTTGGCTCGTTAACGGCCTCTCTGTCTCCATTTCTAATCAGAGTAATTATTTTTATCTATCAAGATGAGGGACACATAACTGAGGATTTTCTAATGTCAGCCCAAGCTCATGAATTTATAATTGGATTTGCTGCAGCTTTTCTCTATTTACTAGTCTTTAGTGTACTAGGTTATTTATTTGGGATGCTAATTCAATCTAACAAAGCTCTGCAAGTAATCATTCTGGTTGTATTTTTAGGTGGATTGATGATCAATTCAGGTGAGCAAGGTATGATAATTTCGATAATTAATTTTTTCATGATGGAATCATCATTCGTATTATTTACTTTAAAAATGATAGTCTCGATATTGATGATCTATTTAAGCACGATTCTCCTTACGAATAAGATGGAGGTGATTCGCTAATGGGGATGCTCATTATTTTAGTTATTATTGGACTGATAGTGTATTTTATGAAAAAAGGAATCGATAATAAGATAATAAGAAGTAACTCTAAAGGTCTGAAGTGGTTGTTCTTAGGTTATTTAAGTATTTTAGTACTTTCAGTACCAGTTGCTTTTTTGCTTCCAATCGAAACAGAATCTTTGAAAGGTGAAATTGCTAAGGGCGATGTAGTGTATGAACAAGATATCTATATTGAAGATGCTCTTTTAAAAGGGGAGATCGAAGAGTTAGTAGATAAAAATAAAACGGAGTTATGGGCATTTGACTACGAGAATGATGTTTTGAATATTGAGCAGAAAGCTGAGGAGTTCTACGTTGCTGTTTATCTGGAGGAAACGTCAGAGTATACAGAAATGATAGAAGCTACTTTTTTTTATCCTAGATTAATTGTAGATGAGTGGGATTTTTCTAATGAAGTAAGTCCAATTAGAGTTGAACTGAAAAATAACTCGCTTAATATTTATGAACCTCTGTCGGTTACGATTAATCACGGAGAGTTCGAGATGGGATTTCCTATGAGTCAATTCTATGGAGAATCGAAGATGATGGGCCGCAGTTCATCATCATCGATGGGGGGACAAATCCTTTATCTCAAGGTGCCTGAAGGTTTAGAAATAGGTGATGATACTAATGTTGATATTATTAAAGTGGAATAGTTTTGTTATATATTTACATTTTGGGACAACTCTATTAAACTTGCTAAAGAGGCAGGTGTTTAGATGGCGATTGTAACAGTGGATTTTGACGGAACACTTTATCAAGGTAACTCATTTAAGGCGATGTTTTTAGTAGCTAAAAAAGAGTTTACAAGGAAAGAGTGGTTGTTAGTCAGTGGGGGAATGGTGAAAGCTGTAGGCCTTGGTGTATGGAAAGGGAAGCAGGTGTTCAGACACACTTTTTTTAAAGCTTTTGCCAAGTCGTTTAAAGGGAAAACAAAACAGGAATTAGATGAGTTTTTCAACCACCTCGTTCTAGCGGGATCAGACGAAGTCCATCAAGATTTAGTGCATACAATACGTGAGCATCAGTCAAAAGGAGATCAAGTGATCATATTGTCTGGAGCGCTAACCCCGTTTCTTGAAGCTTTTATTAGAGAGTTACAATTAGATGTGCCAGTGATAAGTACAGAGATCTTATTTGATGATCAAGGTTATTGTACGGGAGAAATAGGTACGATTGTAAACGGTCAAGAGAAGGTAAGAAAAATTGTTGACTGGATTGGAGAGAAGATGTCTCATGATGAGACTTCTCGTTCAGACGGCGATAATTTATGGGCGTATGCAGATAGTGAGAGCGATCTTCCTTTACTGGAGTTTGTCAATAAACCAGTAGTGGTCAATCCTAACTCTACTATGAAGCAAATTGCCGAAAAAAATCAGTGGCCGGTTTTTTGATATAAGAGTTTGTTCAAAAAGGTAGTCTTTTTTACCTTTTTGAACATCCTATTTAAGCTAGTTCTAACAGTAAAAATAGGTTGGAAAGACATGTTGTTGTATGACGGGACGGTTTACAAACAGCCATCCTTCACTTACAATAAAGGCAACAATATGATAACCGATTCGCACTAGGGGCGCTATAAAGCTGAGATTCAGGTGAAATTCCTGTTAACCCTTTGAACCCGAACTAGGTAATACTAGCGTGGGGAAGTGCAGGTAAGCAACATGTAGCCTGTTTTATTATTCTGCATGAAACTTCACTGCATCTTCCTTATGGGAGGTGCAGTTTTTTATATTTTGGGACTCCCTCCCTGTTATTGGTAGACATATTGAAAAAATGATGTAAGAGGAGGATGCAACATGGAAGGGTTAAGTTGTGGAACAAGTCGTATAGTTGGGTGCCGGTTTTCGGTGTATCCAATGACGGATAATTTTGTGGAAGTAATAAAAGGAGCATTAGAGGAAGTGGATACGTCCAAGGTATGGCAGTCTACAGATGATGTGAGCACGTGTATTCGAGGACGGAGTGAACATGTATTTGACGTGGCTAAAGCGATTTTTATCTATGCAGCAAAGACAGGGGTACATGTGGTCTTTAATGGGACTTTCTCTATTGGATGTCCAGGAGACTCTGACGCGGACACCTATATGTCAGAGGATGATGTCCGCTTAAATGAGAGTGGATCAAATAAAGAACGTGTGGAGGCAGCTTCTCAATTTGCGCTTTATCCGATGAACAACCCGGACTATATGCAAATCATCGCTGAACAGTGTGCTGTAGCTCAAGAACAAGGCACGTTTACGAAAGGCGTTCACTATGCCTCTCGACTTGATGGAGATGCGAATGCTGTTTTCAAAACATTAGAAGAAGTATTTGTGAATACTTCAAAATCGAAGGACCAAAGTCATGTGACAATGACGGCGGTTATTTCAGCAAACAGTCCATCTAAGAAAGATAAATAGGAGGGAGCAACCAAACATGTTGAAGCAATGGAAGTTAAAAGAAATCGTCTTAATGTCAATCTTCGGTGTTGTGTTCGCAGTTATTTATCTCATGTTTTATTTTTTCGGGCAAGGCTTACGTAATTTTCTTACGCCGTTTGGTCTGGCACCATTTGGCTATGAAATTATCTTTGGTATATGGTTCATCGTTTCAATCATTGCAGCATATGTGATTCGAAAACCTGGGGCGGCTTTCTGGTCGGAACTAATAGCTGGAACGGTCCAAGTACTCATAGGAAGTCCAGCAGGTCCACAGCTAATCATATCTGCGGCGATTCAAGGATTGGGAGCAGAAGTGGTTTTTGCTGCAACCAGGTACCGAAACTTTTCACTTTCTGTGCTTATTTTAGCAGGGATGTCGGCAGCTATTTTTAGTTATGCTTGGGGCTGGTTCCAATCTGGTTTAGCGGCGTTAACCCCAGAACTTATCGTTGCCACCTTGGCAGTCCGTATCATTAGTGGTGGATTGTTAGCGGGTCTATTAGGAAAATGGATTAGTGATCAGTTAGCTCAAACGGGAGTTCTTCGCGGATATGCATTAGGAAAGGAGTGGCAGGAAAAACGTGAAAAATCAGCTTAACTACCTAGATGGTTTGCGTGAAAATAGTCATCCTCTTATTCATGTAGAAAAGCTTTCGTTCGATTATGAGAGAATCAAAGAAAGATCGTTAATAGATCAGATTACTTTCTCATTAAAAGAAGGGGAAGTTACGCTGCTTATGGGTGCAAGCGGTTCAGGTAAGAGTACTGTAGCTCTATGTTTAAATGGTTTATTTCCAGAAGCTGTGGAAGGGTATGCGGATGGAGAAATCTATTATAAAGGAAAAAAGGTTCAGGGATTTGAACAAGGAGAGCTGAATCAAAAAATTGGGATCGTTTTTCAAGATCCTGAGAGTCAATTTTGCATGATTACTGTTGAAAATGAATTAGCTTTTACGATGGAAAACATTCGCGTTCCACGGGAAGATATGGTTAGGAGGATGGATAATGTTCTGGAGTCAGTAGGTTTAGAAGGATTCAAGGAAAGGTCTATTCACGAGTTATCGGGAGGACAAAAACAAAAAGTTGCTCTCGCGTCCGTTCTCCTTCTCAAACCAGAGCTTCTCATACTAGATGAGCCAACAGCGAACCTAGATCCATTATCTAGCTTGGAATTTATTAATCTTGTAAATAAATTGCATAAAGAAAGAGGAATGGCTGTTCTAATAATTGAACACCAATTAGATGATTGGCTTCCGTTAACGCAACACGTCCTTGCAATAAGTAAAGAAGGAAAGCTAATCGCCGACGATAGGCCGGAGATTGTCTTCAAGAAACAAAAACGTGAACTAGAGAATGAAGGAATTTATTTACCAAAAGTGGCCTCCAAAAATCTGTGGGGAAAGTCCCCCCAGATTTTTGGACCGTCTGAAGAGGTTATTTCTTTGAAAGGAGTCACATTCGAAAAAAAGAAAAAAATGATATTAAAAGATATTAGTCTCTCACTTGGTACGGGAGAATTTGTGGCGATCGTTGGAGAGAATGGCGCTGGTAAATCTACACTACTTCAACTGATGGCTGGAATTCTTTCAACCATGGAGGGGAGTGTTGATTTTCTTAAGAGGCCTTTAAAGGAGTGGAATGAACAACAACTTCGCCAAGAAATGGGCTTTGTTTTTCAAAATCCGGAACACCAATTTATTACTGATACGGTTTACGATGAGCTAGCCTTTGGTATGAAGTTAAACAACATTCCGATGAAAGAAATGGAAGCTAAAATAAAGGAACTCCTTCATCATTTCCAATTAGAACAAAACCAATGGAGTAATCCTTTTTCTCTAAGTGGGGGGCAGAAACGGCGTCTTAGTGTTGCAACGATGTTGGATGAAACACCGAAACTATTACTTTTTGATGAACCTACCTTTGGTCAGGACGCCCAGACAACCGAGGAACTTATGAAAATTATCCTAGATTTGAAGAATAAGGGAACGACGATTGTTTTCGTCACGCATGATATGGATTTGGTGGATAACTATTGTGAAAAGGTCTTTGTATTAGACCAAGGAGAAATCGCTTATCAGGGACACACACAATCATTTTGGGAGAATGAATCTTTGGTTAGAAAAGCTCATCTCAGACTTCCTTTTCGAATTAGGGCTCTAAAGGCTGGTGATGTCTATGATGTCGTCCATTAACCCAAGCGTTAAAGTTGTAGCTATCCTCATTCCCGGAGTTCTTCTTGGATTTAGTTTCGATATATTCACACCGCTTGCTTATTTGATTTTTATTGTTGCGTTCACCTTTCTTTTTAGCCAAATTTCGATCAAAAAATGGCTGCTAATTTTTGCTCCATTTGTATTCTTATCATTAGGGTTCGCCTGGATGACGATGCTTTATACGAGCAATTCCTTTTCAGGGGGGAGGGTTTTATTTGAATTTTGGTGGTTTGAAGTTACCACTGGTGGAGTGATGGTAGGGGTAAGTCTGGCACTCCGATCTTTATGTTTTGTTTCACTATCCCTTTTGTTTATCTTAACGACAGATTCCACGAAGTTTATGCTTAGTTTAATGCAACAATTTAAACTCCCCCCTAAGCTAACCTATGGTATTTTGGCAGGGTATAGGTTCCTGCCTACGTTCAAGCATGAGTTCGAAGTACTTCGTCACGCGCATCGAATAAGAGGAATAGGAAGAGCACAAGGGGTAAAGGGACGAATTCAGCAGTTTCGTCGCTATTCGATTCCCTTAATGGCCAATGCGATTCGTAAAGCAGAACGAGTAGCGATCGCGATGGAGTCAAAAGGATTCACAGGTTCGACAGATCGCACATATTATCACCTTATGACGGTAGGGAAAAAAGATTGGGCTTTTTTTGTCAGTATTGTAGGCATCTTTTTCATAGTAATATTCGCATCTTATCAGTTAGGATATCTTAATATTTTTGGGAGACAATTTTAACAGATTTAAGCTAGAGTTCTCCTTCCTCAAATATCCGGTAGAATTTTAGGTGGGAGATGAATGGCTCAGACCTAGATGATAACGCTGCAAAAACATAATCAAGGGAAAAGGCTACTCACCGAAACGAAAGTAGCATTTTTGTTATTTTGACCGCTACCGCTGGCACAGCGGGGGTAGCTCGATTAATTGGTTGGCTAGTAAAAGCGACTATTTTCCGAGAAGCCCCACTTCAAATTTTGAGAGAAGTGGTGGGCGGTAGTTCACAAACTGCATTATAAGTTGATAAAATTATGTTAATTTGTCACAATGGATGTTATTTTTTCACAGATTAGTGAGATTAGACTAGTTTTGATTGAAGTAATCTACTGCTATTTTCAAAGGATGTCCAAAAAATGGGTAAATAGAATGATTTTTCGTTCAGGAACATGTTCTTAGATGTCTAATGGGACTGTTTTCTTAGGGGGGGATCTAGATTAAAGGCAGTATTGCTAGGATTTATTCCTGTATATTCGAGCGTGTAATATCCATTTAGTTTCAGAAGTTTACTAGTTAAAACACCATTTATTAATAGGCAATGAAAATTTGTGCGAAAGGATTCGTACAAATTGAAATTTACTTATGTATCATAGACTTTATAAAGAATGATAGTGCAATTAGTTAGGATATTACTTTTTTGCATTAACTTATATATTTAAAGTGAATTCTAAAAATTGTTATTACATATTGCAGAATAAGAGTGGTTAGAGAGCTTTCTTTAGGTGTAAAAGCACCTTTATTTGTATATCAGGTGTTGGATAATGTGTAGTTCAATAGATATGACATCTAATGACCTATTTGCAAAATATAGCAAAATTTACGAAAATTCTACAAGGAATTATGTCGTATTATATAGAAAAGACTATATATAGAGACGTCTAAATTTCCGGGGGATAACGTGAATAAGAGAAGCTTGGAACTGATGGATATTGCTAAAAATTATATTTACGACAGTAATTGTAATATAAGTCACGCTTTTGTAAGTGGATCGGTGGCTAGAGGTGAAGCGGATGAATTTAGTGATGTGGATATAACACTTTATTCAAAAGATAGAGGTTTTATTGGATCGAAGAATATTGAATATAGGGATGAAATACTTCAAATAGACAAAAAACCTTTAAACAAGTTGCCAACAAAAAGGATGGTTATGGAGAGCCCGTGGGATTATCGGTTTTTAGTGGAGAGTATAGTTATTATAGATACTAATAATCAATTAAAAAATATACAAACTTGGGTGAAAGATTATTTATTCTCTGAGGAGGGCAGGCAAAAACAATTGGATCAGGTAACGGACATTGTGACATCACGGACAATGTTTGCGAAATCCTGTCTGAAAGAGAAGCGGAATTTTTCTGCGACATGTGCTGCGATGGGAGCTTGGTCGGAAGCGGCCTTGTTATATTTATTCTTTCAAAAGCATTCTGTTTCTAATGACCGAGTCATTCCTCATATTCATCAATTATGTGGACATTATCAAGAGTTTGAATCAGCAGTACCTTTTAATAGCGAAGTTAACGCAGCCGAGTTCCCCGAAAAAATGACAGAATTTCGAAAGTACTTACGAGTGAAAGGACATTCGTTTGAATTTGGCTTATCACCAATTCAAGATAGATTGTGCGGTCAAAAGGCGTTACGATTACTATACAAAGAGGAAACACTTAGTTTAAAGTGGCAATTATACGGAGAAGCGTTTTGGTTATTTATGGAGACCTCAAATGGATTAGCCCTTGAACCTTACTATCGGCGATTACCGCCGTCATTGCAGGATCATATGTCTGACATAGGGTTTCAGGCTTTGTCTGATAAAAAGGTGCTCGTATTGTGTAGTCTTAGCGGAGAATTATTACATTTATCGCAACGGAGACTTTTACAAATAAAGTAAAAGGACCAAAATCCGAAGTAATTGTTGTTGTTCACTATTTTGAACGAAGGTTGGCTCATTCCTGATAGATAGCTATGTTCTATGTTATAAGTAGCGGTATTTTAATCTGCTCTAGGCGGAAGCTTTCCCATGGCAATGCTTCCGCCTGCTCGTGAAGTAACGTTCGTTTCTGCTAATCTGTAGGGAGCCACCCCCTTCGCTTTTTCAAACTTTTCAATCATAAGTCAAACAGCTTTCATTTAAGAATAGATTTTCTCTCCTCAAGTTTCGGTAACAATCCTCTGCCATCTTGACTGCCAATTTTTAGATTTTACTCGTTGATTATAAACAGCAGCAAGATGCTTAGTGCTTTTAAAAAGAGGTGTTGGTCTAACTATAAAATTGATCACATCTTGTATCCCATGTGGTGCTGTAAGCACGACGTTTCCTTGTGTATCCAGTCGGACACCTAATGAAGTAGCTGTTTCGGGGAATTTAGCAATCCCGTCTTCGGCTGACTTATAAGGGGGGAGGTCATTAATGACATGCATTCTGGCTTGGTTTTTCACAGACCAGGGATAGGTAGGGGAGATGCGTCTTAACTCCTGTTCTAATTCCTTTTCTAAGTGCTCATCTGTTTGCATCCCATCAAAGTAGATGACATCGATGTCAGAAAGAGGAGTGCTTTCTTGAAATTCGTGCAAGGTGTCCCATATTTTAGACCTTACAAAACCGGCGCAAACCCACCAGTCAGGTAAATTCAAGAGTTGCACAGCTTTTAGTATTTCCATCATGTCATTATCTTGTTGGATAAGTTGCGCAATATCATGTTCGGATTTTAACATCATATTATCTGGTCGCCCATTCTTCTGCTAACAAACTGTATACAAAAGCATCGGAGTAATGATCATGAAGCCATTCGAACTGCCTGATACATCCTTCTTTCGTGAAGCCTAGGCGCTGTGGTATTGCCTGGCTTTTATAATTTTGGACAGCTGCACGAATTTCTATTCTGTTTAAATGCAAGTCACGAAATGCATACTGTATCATTGCATTGCCGGCTTGTGTCATTAATCCTAAACCTTCAAACTCTTCTCCTAGCCAATAGCCGATACTTGTTGCCCGGTTGTTCCAATTGATTTGATGAAAGCCAATAAGCCCGGCAATTTGACCTCTGTACCATATACTGGCCTGGAAACCGTTATTATCTGCATATTGCTTCATAGCAATGCGGATAAATTGTTGCGTGTCGGTAACTTCCTTCGTTCCTTCCACCCATGGCAACCACTGGTGTAAATTCTTTGATCGTTTTATCAAATTAAAAAGTGGCAAAGCATCATTCATATCTAAAAGTTTCATATAAGCCTCGTTGTTTATCCGATATGTAAACATAACAACACTCCTTTTTTAGTAGAAAATGTCAATAAAATAATACTAACATAATTATATACATGAAAGGAATCCTTCTCCGACAACAATTTAAACAATAAATACTTCAGTTTACCTATCGATAGCACAAAATAGAACCTCACGACTTTAAATAGGTCATGAGGACTTATAGGCTGTTTAGTGATCTACCAAACTAGGAAGACATCCATTGACCACCATTAACATGAAGTGTTTGGCCAGTAACGAATCGTGAATCCTCCGAAGCGAGATATACGTAAGTGGGAGCGAGTTCAAATGGTTGTGCTGCTCGCCCCATAGGGTTTTCACTTGCAAATATAGCTACTTCATCGGCTGAAAAACTGGAGGGAATAAGTGGTGTCCACGTTGCACCTGGCGCAACAGCATTAACCCTAATACCTTGATCAACCAAATTACTCGCTAATGCTCTTGTGAAACCAGTATTCGCTCCTTTTGTAGCAGTGTAGTCAATTAATGTTTTCATGCCTGCATAACTGACGACGGAAGAAGTGTTGATAATGGAGCACCCTTCGGATAAAAAAGGAAGGGCTGCTCTTGTGGTATAAAAATGAGAATAAACATTAACTTTGAAGGTATCATCAAATTGCTCATCTGTAATATCGAGCAAGTTTAATTGTTGCAGTTGAATGCCTACATGATTACAGAGGATTTCAAGGTGTCCGAAAACTTCGATTGTTTGAGTTACAATGTTTATACACTGTTGTTTTTCACGCAAGTCTCCAGGTAGTAACAGGCACTTCTGACCGAGTTGTTCGATCCTTGTTTTCGTTCTGTTCGCATCCTCGTGTTCATCTAAGTAGGAGATTGCGACATCTGCACCTTCTTTAGCGAATGCAATAGCTACAGCTGCCCCAATACCACTGTCTCCCCCTGAAATAAGGGCCACTCTATTTTTTAGCTTTCCAGTGCCTTTATATTGCGCATTTTCTATGATAGGTGGGGGCACCATTAACTTTTCCAATCCAGGCTGCTGAAATTGTCTTTGTTCAGGAAAATTTAAGGGAATTTCTTCGTAACGGGAGATTTTCCCGTAATGAGAGTGTAAAGGATAGTAATCGGTTGATTTTTGACCTTTTTTATTTTTTCGTTTCATGTGTACCTCCTGTCTTAAACTAGGAAGATGTCCACTCGCCACCGTTCACGTGAAGCGTTTGACCAGTAACAAATCGTGAGTCATCCGAAGCAAGATATACATAAGTCGGAGCAAGTTCAAATGGCTGGGCCATCCGTTCCATAGGATTGTCTTTGCCAAATACTGCAACGGCATCTGCAGAGAAGCTTGCTGGAATCAGTGGCGTCCAAGTACGTCCGGGGGCAACTGCGTTCACTCGTATTCCTTTGTCTATCAGATTGTTGGCAAGCGCACGTGTGAAACCGACATTTGCTCCTTTTGTAGCGGTGTAATCAATCATTTGCCCAAAACCTACATAGGCGACAATCGAGGCAGTGTTAATTATGGAACTAGCTGGTTCTAAATAGGGAAGTGCCGCTCGAGTAGTGTAAAAGTGAGAGTAAATATTCACCTTAAATGTGTCATCAAATTGCTCATCAGTAATATCTGTCAGGCTTTCTTGTTGAAATTGAATACCAACGTGATTACAAAGAATATGCAGAGAGCCAAATGTTTCGATTGTTTTTTCAACAATATAGATACACTGCTGCTTTTCACGAAGATCACCAGGCATTAGCAAACAACGTTGACCTAGTTGTTCGATTCTATCTTTTGTTCGGTTTGCATCCTCATGCTCATCTAAATAGGCGATAGCGACATCAGCACCTTCTTTCGCGAAAGCGATGGCAACAGCCGCACCTATCCCACTATCTCCACCGGAAATAAGAGCGACTTTTCCTGACAGTTTACCACTACCCGTATAGTTTGTATTCTCAATGATGGGGGCTGGAACCATCAGTTTTTCCAAACCAGGTTGACGAAGCTGACGTTGTTCAGGAACGTTGATCGGTATGTCTTCGTATTTCGTTATTTTCCCGTAATTTGGGTACATCGGATAGGTATCTTTTTTCGCTTGTGATTGTTCAGACGAATGATTTATTTTATTTTTCTTCATGCGTAACCTCCCAGTTTAGACAGAGCCAATTTAATTTTAATCTATGCTAGGTAGGCATTTGACGTGCAAATTTCAGCGTTGATTCAGAGACATATTAGACGAATGAGTACCTTCTTACAGTAAGCTGAATAGGTTAATGGCAGGGGTAAACAGAGGGGAGGATATCTAGTGGATTATTATTACAATCCAGAGGTAGAGCTACTGTTAGTCGATGCTTCTGAGAAAATGGTAGAGATGTTATATAACGACAATCCGTATACTTGGCCAATGCCAAATATAGGACCAAGACCACCATACTACACCAATCCTCGTTATGAGGAGAATTTCCCGCTAATATAAATAAATAATCACATCGGGGGTTTACCTGGTGTGATTATTTATGATTTAAAAAGTTGAGATTCCACTTGCTTCTTGTAATCGATAGAGCCAATAACGAAAAGAGGAAGCTTCTTCTTTAGACTCACTATATTCTTCCGTGAAATCAATCTCATCATTTTCCCACAAAGTCTTAAGATAGGTTTCTATATCTTCCAGTACAGCCTCCTTTGGACTTCCAGTAATTTTCAGATCCATTTCATAAACGCCATCTTCTAGATTCTTTTTAGTGAAATTTGCCGAACCACCTATCGCTGTAGAACGGTCCTTATCAACACTAAAAAATAGCTTGGTATGAAATTGCTCTCCATTAGCGTTATACCATTTTAAGTTTAGGTTCTCGTTAGACTTTTCAGCCAATTCATGTGCAACTGGCTGATTAGGAATTCCGTTTTTTTCTTTTCCATACGACTCCTTGTTTTTATCCAAAATAATATTAACGCGGGCACCTTTTTCGGATGCATGAAGGAGTCCATTGATAATATCTCGATCTGAGAGATTAAAAGCAGCAAGCCAAAGGGTGGTTTGTTTCCCGGCTCGGCGGCACTCTTCCAAAATGTTGGTTTTGATTTTTTGTTCAGAAAGAACACTCACACTTAAAGGGTGATTATTATGTGAGAGACCTTGGATAATAGTGATTGGCTGAATGAAGGAACCATCACCGCCTGCAAAGGAAATAACTTCTTTTTCTGTCTTCGCTATATCTTTAAGTACGTCCCCTTTGACGTGAAAAGCAATATTGGAGTGGTGAGCACTCGGACCGTGGAGATTTGCAGAAGTAATGATGGCTTCTTTTTCATTCATTACTATTTTTCTGTGATTAGCTGTTAATTTAAAGGCTTCAAGATAGGACCTTGCAGTGACTTTAACTTCCGAGTTTCCATGTTGAAAGGGTATAGGAATCCAACCACCTTCAGGAGTACCCGCCCATTGCAAAAAAGCGCGATAACCACTAGTGTATAACGGGTTACTATCCCTGAGTTTAGCCGTATCGGCAGTGAGAACTTGAATATCAGCAACCTTTAGTTTCTCTAATTCCGGAGAGGGGCGTGAGCCGTAAAGCGTATTAATTTCATCTGTTAAAACTGTGATGGAAATGTGCGGACTTTTTGTTTTTTTATCAATTAGTTTCTTGGTAAAGTTTTTAGCTAGTTCAGGTGTATGAATGATTTCAGGGTATTGATCATTAAACAAAAACATGTCCACTAATATAAATTCTTCGGTACGATCTACTAGTTGTTCTATTTCTTCTATTATTTCTTGGTTTTTCAATCTCTTATTATTCTTGGTATAAGTAATATCACGAAGAAAATAGACCTCGCTTTGATTATTGGTGCTTTCAAAGGAGAGACCTTCGGGAAGTTCTTTTAATTGACCGTACAGTAATGAACCACTGTATATGAAGACAAGAAGAAGGATACATAACCAGAAAACGTTTTTTTTTCGTTTTAAAAATGGTGCTGAGATATCTTTTTTTTTCGATCTCACAAAGCTCACCACTTTCTTACGTTTTACATTTATTTAGGATAAGTTGAATGAAGGAAAATGACTTCGGGTATACTCCCGAAGTCATTCATTAATAAAGACAGATATTTGAATTTACTTGGTGTTTTGTGCTTGTTGAAGCTGTTGAGTCGCTTGCTGCAACTGTTGCTGAACTTGTTGGAATTGTTGCTGTTGGTTCGGTTGTGCACTGCCTTGAGCTTGCTGCAATTGCTGCGTAGCTTGTTGTAAAGCTGTTTGAGCTTGTTGAATCGCCTGTGGATTAGCTTGTTGCTGTTTTTGTTGAATCACTGCTTGAGCCTGTTGAATTGCTTGCTGTGCTTGTTGAACTTGTTGCTGATTCTGCTGATTCTGTTGATTTTGTGGCATGTGGGATCTCCTCCTAATGCGTATTTTGTTACCTCTTATAGAGTGCCAAATAATAAGTAAGTCATACTTACTTTTTAAATTGAATTCAAAGGAAAGTTAGAATTCGCTTTAGTTGGATGTTTTCCGCGGCCAATACTTCAACCTTCTCTGACAAAGAGCGTCCTGCGGAGTCTTCAGTTTTTTCAATAAAACAAAGGAAGGGAACAAAAGGTAATTTCTGTTCCCAAGGCTATTATTCCTCTGCTTTTTTACGTTTGTTATGAAGCTTCATCCAAAAATATATTCCAAAAACAATACTTCCAAAAAAGAGGAAAAACAAAAACAATGAATCGGTTGCTATTTCCCAAAGCATCTTTACACCAAACCTTTCCAGCCAAAAACCTTAAGAGGGATTAATTGGTTCGCTATTGCTGTTTTCATTTGAGTTATCATCAGCGTTTTTCTTATAAAGAAAAACGAGTGGACAGAATCGAGTAATTCCTTCAGCAACTTTCATAGAACCGAGAAAAATCGTGATAAAAGATGTGTTGCTATGCGGTTTGCGATGAAGTCTAGAAGTTCCCCAACTAACCATCATAAGACCACAAGTGATTCGAATTAATGCATTGATTATGCCAATATTAGGCTTTACCATGTTAAATTCCTCCTTAGTTTTCAAATTTGTCACATTTCATTAGTGATGGAATGCACAAATATGATAGAATAGTGAAAGCGGTTACTTGAACTGCGTTTTTTAAAGATAAACTAAAATAATCTCATTGAGAATAAATAAGGTGATATAGATGATAAAAGGATTTTCACATTATTGGACAAAGAAGCAAATTCGTGATCAGCTGGCTGTGGTGCAAGGTAAAAAGGCACCGACAATGGTTGTGACAAATACAACATATTTGAATAGCTATCGGAAAACTTGGATGCAGGGGAATATCTGGATTCATCGTGATCGGATTGTATATGTTGGAGAAGCCATGCCGGCTACACAAAATGATACTGAATTCGTCGACGCAAGTGGAAAATACGTTGTACCAGGTTATATTGAACATCATGCTCATCCGTTTCAGTTATATAATCCCCTTAGCCTTGCAAAATATGCAGCAGAACGTGGGACAACGACATTAATAAATGACAACTTACCTTTCTTTTTTCATTCAACAAATAAGCAAGCGCTTTCATTATTGGATGATATCCAGAAAACGCCGGCTACAATGTTGTGGTGGGTCAGGTACGATGCGCAAACAGAGTTAAAGGATAATAACGATGGTTTTGATTATTCAAACATGAAGAAGTGGTTGGAGCATCCTTTTGTTGTTCAAGGTGGGGAATTGACGGATTGGCCATCTGTATTGAATGGAGATGACAGTATACTTCATTGGATGCAAGCAACAAAGGATGTAAGAAAGCCCATTGAAGGTCATTTTCCCGGTGCCGGTGAAAAAACATTAACACAAGCGGCAATCATTGGGGTTGACGGAGATCATGAATCTATGACAGCAGATGATGTCATAAAAAGACTTGATGTAGGTATGGTGGCATCACTTAGATATTCATCGATCCGACCAGATTTACCAAGGATTCTTAAAGAGCTTCATGAAAAAGACTTTTGTCAGTACGATCACTTAATGATGACAACAGATGGTTCACCACCACATTTTATGAAACATGGGTTTATGGAGCACCTCATTCAAATTGCTATGGATGAAGGTGTACCTATGATAGAAGCTATAAACATGGTGACAGTAAATGTCGCGACACACTTTCATATGGATGATGTGCTTGGGATGGTGGCGCCCGGAAGAATTGCGAACCTCAACTTTTTACAAAGCAAGGACAATCCGATGCCAACTGAAGTGCTTGCGAAAGGCAAGTGGGTTCGAAAAGATGATAAGCCGTGTTTCCCGGAAATACCTTTTGACTGGGGAGAGTATGGTTTAGGAGAAATGGAATTAGATTGGGATTTAACTAGAAATGATTTTCAATTTTCGATGCCTCTTGGAGTGGAGATGACGAATGATGTTATTATGAAACCTTATCAAATCGATAAGGACATAACCATGGAGGAACTTCCGGAAAACTCAGATGAATGTTTTATAATACTGGCCGACCGCTTTGGAAAATGGTTAGTAACAACCGTTGTAAGGGGATTTGCGAAGAACTTATATGGATTCGCGAGTTCTTTTTCCACAACAGGAGACATTTTATTGGTCGGAAAAAGCAAGCAAGGTCTTTTGGACGCATTTCAAGAGTTAAAAAAGATAAAAGGGGGTATTGTACTTTTAGATCGTGATCGGGTAGTGGCCACTGTACCATTAAAAATAGGAGGGGTGCTATCTTCAGCGAACTTGGATGAAGGACTAATTGATCAGGAGGAACAGTTAAGACTGGCATTAAAAGAACGCGGATATCCTCACGGTGATCCCATTTACAGCTTATTATTTTTCTCTTCTACACATCTGCCATACGTGAGAATTACACAAAAAGGGATATTTGATGTGAAGAAGAAAAGGGTACTCTTTCCTTCGTTAATGCGGTAAACTAGAACAAGCATAGAGAAGAGAGGTAGATACCTTTATGAAAGTTTTATATTCATGTTTAGCAATTATATTTGTCCTTATATTGACTGCCTGCAATAATGAGGAGGACTCCTCAGAGGTTGCTGAAACTAAAGATGCTGAGGAAGAAGTGGAAGAAACAGAAAAGGAAACAAATTCTGAACCAGAAAATACAGAAATAGAACCAAGCAATACTTTCCCATTAACTGGTGAGCCTACAGAGGAATCAACAGACCATCGTGCTTTCGGTGTGATGATAGAGAATTCCACTTCATCTAGGCCACACTCTGGATTGTACCAGGCTGATGTTGTATATGAACTTTTAACAGAAGGGCAAATAACACGATTATTAGCAATTTTTCATAGCGATCAACCAGAAAAAATTGGAAATGTACGAAGTGCACGAGAGTATTTTGTCCACTTGAATAATGGTTACGATGCTATTTATTCATCGGCTGGAGGAAGTCCCGGAGCATTTGACTTGATTAAAAGGGAACAAGTACCGTATATTAGTGGTCTTGACTATGATGGTCAATATTTTATGCGCACGTCTGACCGCTCTGCCCCACATAATATGTATACTACATATGAGGATTTAGTAGATGCTGCCAACGACCTTGGATTAACTGTGGAAGACCGTGAACCACCTGAATTACCTTTTTTTAATGAGGCAGACAGTGTGAAGGCTGATGGAACTGCACAAGGACTTGATATTAGTTATAATAGTGTGAATGATGTACGGTTTGATTATGACAAAGAGACCAATAGCTATATCCGCTCAGTCGGTGGAAATCGTGTAGATGACCTGGAGACAGGAGAGCCAGTTGCTTCTAAAAATGTGTTCATTGTAGCATCTGCTCATCAAGTGTTAGATAATCAAGGTCGCCGTTCTATCGATATCGAATCAGGTGGAGAAGCCTTTTTAGTTCAAGGTGGGGAATTCATCGAAGCAGAGTGGCGAAATGTAGATGGTCTTATCCTTCCTTTTAAAGATGACGAAGCACTGTCATTTTTACCAGGGCAAACATGGATTAACTTCGTAGACGGCGGTATTGAAAATAAAGTGTCGTTTGACGAATAATACCGTTATCACTACCTTGAATACGAGAGGATGAATTCATTACATGCAAATTGATAAATTACGAGGGAAAGAGCTAGATCAGCTGTTTAAATCAATATTAAGCTTGAAAGATGTAGAGGAATGCTATACATTCTTTGACGATCTTTGTACAATGAACGAAATTCAATCATTAGCTCAACGTTTAGAAGTAGCTCGTATGTTAATGGACGGTGACACCTATCAACGTATTGAAAAAGATACTGGTGCAAGTACAGCTACAATTTCACGTGTAAAGCGATGTATTAATTATGGAAATGACGGCTACCAATTTGCTTTGGCTCGCGTAGCCAAGGATTCAAAAGAATGATATGGGAAATTAGGAAAGACACTGAAAAAGTCGATTTTTACTTTTTTAGTGTCTTTTTTTTAACAAGATAACTTATAAATTTAAAACTTAGCGCAATCTGTTTTGAATTATTTTATCGGGAGGTATTCACTTGTCTATTAAAAAATCACTGGCTTATTTAGTCTACACTATTTTTTTGCTTGGATTGTTCATATATATTGGGGAACTTATACTGGATATTGAAGCAGAAGTCTCAACCTCTGCGGAACTTACACCGCTGTACTATTTTCCTTTAGTGTATTTTCCGCTTGGTTTACTATTAGGTTTACCTCCATTTATTCAACAATTTAAGCAAAGTGGAGGATGGAAAGTGAATATGGAGAAGTTGTTGTTTGTTGGTATTCCTTCTTTATATTTATGCTGTTATCCGATTTTTTATTTTCATGCACCTGTATTAACCCTTCCATTTGGCAAGTTAAATTTAATTTTACTAAGTCATAGCTTTACACAAATAGCTGGAATCATTTTCGGCTACATGTTGATAACAAGTTTTTATAAAGTTAGTAAGTATCCTGTTATTATAGGGCGGTAAAGAAGATTACCAGATCAACCCTAAGCGGCAGCTTCCCCTGGGCCATGCTTTAGCCTCCCGGGGAAAAAACCATGTCTTTCCTCTTTCAATTTTGGTAGTACAAGCATTTATGTCTTGATAACCGTTAATCCGTAATGACCAAACCTAATAAAGAAGAGAATTGAATGGCCTGGAAGGTAGACACTTTGCAGCCTTTTAAATCGGCTAAAGATATTATTAGTTTTTCAAAAGTTGAAGTACTGATATCTATCCCTTTGAGGGAAGTCTTTTCAAAGTTTGCACTATTGATATTACAACGAATAAATTCAACTTTTTTAAATCTGCAATCGTAAAAATCTGTAGATTCTAATGAATTTTCTTGAAAGTTTACTTTCTCAAATTTTGAATTTCCGAATGAAGCCAAGTTCAACAATGAATTATCAAACTGAACATTACCAAAGCGGGAATCGGTTAAATCAACACCTAGTAATTTGCAGTTTTTAAACATCGTTCTGTGAATGGAAGAACCTTTTAGAATCGCATTCGAGAAATCACAGTTATCAAATGAGACATCTGTAATATCGATATTACTAAAATCAGTATTGTTAAACTTACAACCTTTCATAACCAAATTTGATAGTCGAACCTTATTTAACACTTCATTATCAAATGTAGATTCCTTTATTTCACACATTTCCAATTCTAAATCCTCTTCGTAAAAAATATCGTGAAAATTCTTTGAAGGCAAATCTTTCGGCATCCTTGGTAAATCTATTTTCATCTATATTCCTCTTTTCAATAAGTGATGTCTCTCACTTATGAGTTATTTGTTACTCAAATATAGCAAACCATGATATTTAATAAAAGACTGTTATTTTGGGGAGAGTTGTGTGCAATGCAAGTTTAGTGGAGAGGCAGAAGCAATTCGTAATCATTGTTAATCCTTTAAAATCTCCTGTAAAAACCTTTCTCTATTTTGTAAAAAGTATTTTGTTATTTGATAATGGTCTGTATCCTCATAATCAATCTCTTTAATTGTGCCGTTATCAAAACTTAAAATTGTGGCATTTGGAAAACCTAAAAGAATTGGAGAATGTGTAGCGATAATAAATTGACTGTCACCGGATGAGACTAAATCATGGATGATTTTTAAAAATGAAAGCTGTCGTTGCGGTGATAATGCAACCTCTGGCTCGTCTAATAAATAAATTCCTTTTCCTTTGAATCGATTTAAAAAGAACGAAAAAAAGGATTCTCCATGTGACTGTTCATGCAAAGATCGTCCACCATAGGCATCATGAGCTCCTATTGTATCAATATGTGAAGCGAACTGATAAAAAGATTCTGCTCTAAGAAAGAAGCCATTCGTTACCTTAGGGAGCCAGGAAAGCCTTATATACTCTCCTAGTGCTGATTCGGAAGACTCCACATCATAATAGTTATTTCGCCCTCCGCCAGCTGTATTAAACTCGCATTTATCTGAAATGGCTTCTAAAAGCGTGGATTTTCCAGAACCATTTTCTCCAACAAAAAAAGTTACTTTATTTTGTAAATCCAATTGTCGAAAGTCTTTAATGGATGGAATAGAGAATGGATACGTATTAAAAGATGGAATACGTTCACGCTGAAGTTCAATTCTTTTTAAAAACATGTGACCACCTTTCATTTCGTTTATTAGTAATTGTATCATTTCATTATCGAAACAGTTGAATGAACTTGGTACTAAAAAGGCGTAAAAGTTAGACTAGGTGTAACTACTAGTGGAAGAAAGAATGTTTATTTTGTTAGACAAAATTATGTCCTTATCTAAATAGTCAGTATGTTCAAATTGTATTATACTTGAATGAAGTAACTTTAATGGAGAAAATAGTAAATTGCAGAATAATGAGGAGGTTAATTAAATGGAATCTACTCTCATAACGATAACCTTTTTCTTGGTTATATATTTAACAATTACGGTACTTAAGTTAGAAGGTCGTATAAGAGGTTTGAAATATTCGTTAGATCAATTAAAAAATCAAAAGGGTATGTCAGAAAATCCAGTAGACGGTGAATTGCGTGAATTAATAAAAGAAGGAAAAGATATCAATGCAGTAAAAAAGGCAAGAGAAACACTAGGTCTTTCACTACTAGAAGGAAAGAGATATATTGATAAATTAAAATTATTAGATCATTAATTGGGAGTCCTTTGAAAACTAGTACTTGGTTATTTATACATAGACTCGAAGTTTTGCAGAACAGAAATAGGATATTGATTCTGAGGAGGATTTGTTAGGATGGAAAATCGGATAAAAAATGACGAAGTAGAACTTCATTATATAGACAGTAATCCTCAGGATGATAAAAGTATCCCACTTTTAATTTGTCCAGGATTATCTGAATCAGCTGAGGACTATATTGAAGTAATGTCAGCATTGTTACCAAGAAGATGTATTACATTTTCCTATCGTGGACGGGGAAAAAGCAGTTCTCCCGATCATGGTTATTCATTAGATCATCACGTGAGAGATATTGAAACAGTCGTTAGGCATTTCGGTTTAAAAAACTTTCATCTAATGGGATATTCGAGAGGAGTTTCATATGCTTTGAGTTATGCAATTAACAATGCAGATTATTTAAAAAGCTTAATACTTGCCGAATACCCACCAGAACATAAAGAAATGCCAAAAGGATGGGCAAAGGAATACTTAGAAACATATTGGGGGGATAAATTAGGTTTTGATATTATGAAGCCACATGTAGTAATGGGTATTGAACAAGATTCAACGTTTATTAATTTCCGTCTCAAGTTACATCGAATTAAAAGTCCTGCTTTAATAATGAGAGGGCTGCTTGATGAATCCTTGCTCTCTGAGGAGCAAGCGAAAGCTTATGTAAATGAATTAATTGATGGAAAGGTAGAGGTTTTTGAAAAGTCAGGTCATACCCTGAAGGAATCAGAAACAGAAAAATTTATAGCTACATTAAAGCTGTTCTTAAACAACATAGATTGATTTTTAATGTATAGAAGTTAATACTAGAATTTATCTAAAGATTGAAAGTGTTTAAATCGAATTACAAGGAGAGAATCGTGGAAATCTCAATCATTAGACATGGCAAATCTCAGCTACCTGTAAATAATAAAATATCTTGTTTCGAGTTTAAGAATTGGGTTGAAAAATATGATAATCATGGAGTGTTTGCAGAATCAAGTTTTCCTTCCGAGACCATAGAAAAAGCAAAAACTGCAAATATCATTATTACGAGTGATTTAAATAGATCCGTAGAATCGGCAATGTTATTAAATTCAAAAATGAAAACCATCTCTGACTCATTGTTTCGTGAGACAGATTTGCCTGCATGTTCAATGAAGATTTTCAATATAAAATTAAAGCCAAATAGTTGGGCACTCATTTTTAGGTTACTATGGTTGTGTGGATATTCTAACGAGAGTGAATCTTTGAAAAGCGCTAAATTAAGAGCGGTAAATGGGGCGCAGCAATTAATTGATTATGCAAAGAAATATGGATCGGTAGTATTAGTAGGTCATGGGTTTTTTAATACGTTGATAGCGAGTGAATTGCGGAAAAAAGGTTGGGAAGGTAACAGAAAAGCTGGTGCAAAACATTGGAGTTGTATTACATATTCATTTTATACATAAAGATGGAAATTTCAATTATCTCCTGTTATTATTGATATTCCATTTTTCACAAAAGAAGGAGTAATAAGGAACTATTAATTTTTAAATGGTGAATACCTTGATAGAATGGTATATGGAATATTAAAAGATGAGTGGATAATGAACCATCATTAAATTGGATTTTTCGTCAACTTAAAATGGAATGAAAGGGGTGATGGAAATGGTAAAACCCAAAAGACTTAAAAGAGGTTCAAGAATAGCAATAATCTCCCCTTCAAACGGGTTGCCATTTTTGTTTCCGGAAATATATGAGCTTGGTTTAAAAAACCTTAAAGATATTTTAGGTCTTGAATATGTTGAAATGCCAACAGCGAGAATGGGACCGGAAGAGTTATATAATAACCCGCAGGCTCGAGCAAATGATATTAATAAATGCTTTGAGGACGATCGTATAGATGGGATTATTACTAGTATTGGAGGATACGAAGCCGTAAGAATTTTACTACAGAAATAATCATTCAAAACCCAAAACTAATCATGGGTTTTTTAGATGCGACAACATTTTTATCTTATTTGAATCAGTTAGGATTAATAACTTTTTACGGACCTTCTGTTATGGCAGGCCTAGCACAGATGGAAAGCCTTCCTCCTGCATATATAGCTCACTTAAAAGCAATATTATTATCAAGCCAATACCCTTACACCTATTCTCCTTATGATAAATGGAGCAATGGTTATAAAGATTGGAGTAATTTGGAGACTCTTGGAGAGTGCAAGGAGTTTCATGACAATGAGAATGGATGGACTTTTCTACAGGGGAATTCTGTTGAACAAGGAGAGTTATGGGGAGGGTGTATGGAAGTATTAGAGTTTATGAAATCAACAAAATACTGGCCAAATTAATCTTTCTGGAGTGGGAAAATTTTAATTTTCGAGACGTCAGAAGAGAAACCTTCGCCTATGGAGGTTGGTTACATGCTTCGAAACTATGGTATGCAAGAAATTTTTTCGCGGATAAAAGGAGTAATTTTTGGACGAGCTAAAGATTACTCATCGGAAGAGAAAAAAGAGCTAAATCAAATGATTGTCAAGATCATACGGGATGAGTTTGGACAAGATAGAATACCAATAGTGACAGATGTTGATTTTGGTCACACAGATCCAAAACTTATCATGCCTCTCGGAGGAAAAGTAGAATTAAACCCCCTAACCAATGAAATTAGATTAATAGAAAGTCCATTTCAAAATTAGCAAAATAACACCTGTGTGTAACCAGGTGTTATCTCATAAGACTACTATTATACTATTTGCTCGCTATTAGTCCTTACCTCAGTGTTAGATTTACGAGTGAATACAATCAGAATCAGCAATATCAGCTGCAATCCAGTAAAAATCCATATTGTTATCCCAGTAGAGAAGATATCCATACTCCACCCTGTCAAAAGCGGTAAGAGAGCTCCACCGATTCCTCCAGAGGCAATCATCGTACTAGTGATTTTTTCTGTTTTTCCGATAATACGCGCATTAGCATAAGTAATTGCAATTGCGAATGTACCGGACATAAAGAGACCAATGATCATGATCACAATGAAAAGAAAAATAGTTCCGCTAATAAAAGAAAAAGCAATTAACGTTAAAAGAATAGCGATATTCGACCAGACGAGATATGTAAAATAATTTACTTTTTTGAGCAATTACTCCAGCGAAAATGCGACCGATAGACATTGCAATCCAGAAAAATGTGACACTTAATGAAGCAATGGCTGTACTTGAACCGCTGAGTTCGATAAGGATAGCCGGAAGAAAGTTCGCAATGCTCATTTCGAGACCTACATAAACAGCGAACAGGACTGTAAACAAACTATAAATGAAAACCTGTTTATTTCGTTTAAAGGCAGGATTATCCAACACAGCCTGATCGATCACTTGCTCCCTTTTAGGGGAAGATTCCTTAGAATCACTTATAAATTCCTCTAAATTATTAGTCGACATCCAAACGAAAATCATGATTAATGAAAAGAAAGCTAAAACAAAAAAAGCTAGATGCCAGTATTGAATTACGATAAAAACACTGACAATTAAAGGCATTAGCATGGCACCAATACCGAAGAAAACCTCAACTCTGCTCATGACGATTGCTTTTTTCTCTTTAATCGAGTCGAGTATTAACGCTCCGATTATAGCTTCAATCATTCCGAAGCCAAATCCAGAAAAAGGTGCAGCGCCAACGATCCATTGCCAAGGAAGTAAAAAGCCGTTGATGGTTTGAGAAAGAAACAGCATGGTGAAAGCCATCAACAAAGCATTTCGACGACCCAGCTTGGTGATCCAAAGTGGTGTTGTAATCACACCAATTAGAAATCCACCAAATTGAATAGAAATGAGGAGACCACCCTCACTGTAATCTCGGTTGTAATAGTTTAAGAGTTCAGGGAGTGTTGCTCCAATAATAACGGTAGCCAGGCCAATAAGAAAATAAGAGGCATAAAATAACTTGATTAAACGTTTCATTGAGTTACCTCCAATATCTTAAAGTGCTGCTTCCAATAAATATGTCGAAAAAATACTAATAGAGGATGTTCAAAAAGGTAGTTTTTTTCCTTTTGAACATCCTATGATACTTAAGCTTTTTAGAAGACAACTGTCTTATTATTGTGCGAGATAATTCGATCCTCTAAGTGCCAACCAACTGCTCTTGCTAAAACAGAGCGTTCAATTTGTCCGCCAATGCGTTTTAGATCATCAACACGATGATGATGGTTTACACGATGGATGTCCTGTTCGATGATCGGGCCTTCGTCCAAGTCATTCGTGACATAGTGAGAGGTAGCACCAATTAATTTAACGCCTCTTTCGTAAGCACGTTCATACGGCTTGGCACCAACAAAAGCTGGAAGGAAAGAGTGATGGATGTTAATGATTTTCCCTGGATGCTGAGAAACGAATTCGGGTGAGAGAATTTGCATATAACGTGCTAAGACAATCACATCAACTTTATCTTTTAGTAGAGCAAGTTGTTCGGCTTCCGCTTCTTTTTTCGTATCTTTTGTAACCGGGATATGATAAAAAGGAATGTTAAAAGATTCTACTAATTCGCGATGATCAGGATGATTACTAATTACCATAGGTACCTCGGCAGTTAAATCACCTGATTGCAATTGCCACAGCAGTTCCAGCAAACAATGTTCCTGCTGGGACACGAAGATAGCGACTCTTTTTAACTCATCAGCAAAAGAGATACGCCAATCCATATCAAATTTTTCAGCTATCGTTTTAAAATCTTCTCTTAGATTCTCATCATGTTTAATGTCGAGTACATCGAATGCGACACGCATAAAAAATTGTCCACCCTCTGGATCTGTTGAGTATTGATCAGATTGCACAATATTAGCATGACGATCGAATAAAAACTTCGATACAGCTGCAACGATACCTGGTTGATCCAAGCAAGTGATTAAAAGTCGGGCGTGGTTTTGATTCCGCTCAAAATATGCCTGTAAGCGGTGATTCATTTTCGCGTTCATAATTTCCTCCAATCATATTTAAAAGTGAATCTTTACCGATTCACGTGATTATAAAATTGCACACGGAGGTTATTATACCACGGCTTGAATGAACTAAGCATTAAAAAAAGTCGAATATTTTATGGTGAATTGGGAACATTTGAAAACTAAATGGATAGTCATATTCAGATAAACAGTGATCATCTGGCAAAAACGCATGATATATCCAATTGCGGCTATATCATGCGTTTTTTATATTAATTTAGCGGTGGTCTTGATGGCTAAACGCATGATTCACATTTCATCATTCTAAAATCATCACTCCATAGCCCTCTAAGGCAACAGAACCAGAAAGCGTTTTGTTAGTTAACAACTCTTCTCGAGTCGAATCTAATTCAAACGTTATCTCCTCAGAATTATGGTTCATGACGAATGTGTATGCCTTGCCATCTTTCCATCGTTCAGTAACTTCAACCCCATGAGGGACATCCAATAAAGCTTGAATTCCTTTCTCCTCAGATAAGTTAGATAGAAGATCTTGCAAAAAGGAGGCTTCAGGACTTGTTCCAACATAGACTGCTTTTCCGCTGCCTACTTTATTTGAGGTGACGACTGGCGTTCCCTTGTAGAAATCAGAGCCATACTCTGCGATAACATCGGCACCTTCAGAATGAATAATGTCAAACAGCAAATTACATTCATAGCTTCCTTCAAGTTTTCCAAGCTTATCTTTTACGACGATCTGGTTTTTATGTTCAGGGGCTAATGCATCAATTTCTTCTACCCAAATGCCAAGCATATCCCTAAGTTCACCTGGGTAACCACCTGTAGTCACGAGATCATTTTCGTTTACGATTCCACTGAAAAAAGTCGTGACAAATGTTCCACCATTAGTGGTAAACTCCTCAATCTTTTTTGCATAGCCGGGTTTTACCATGTATAAAACAGGGGCAATGACAATGTCATATTGACTCAAATCCTCGTCCACGCTGATCATATCTGCAGCGATGTTTTGCTGATAGAGAGCATCGTAATATTTGTGGACTTCATTCACGTAATCAGGGGCTACGGAAGGTCCACTTGACAGCTCAATGGCCCAACGATTATCCCAATCAAACACAATGGCGACTTTTGCATGCACTCTTGCGTCGAGAAGTTTATCAGACAGTTGCGCCAGTTCTTGACCAACATGAGCGGACTCCTTGAAAACTCTCGTGTGTTCGTGACCGACGTGTTCAATCACTGCACCGTGGTATTTTTCACAAGCCCCAACGGATCTTCTAAGTTGGAAAAATAGGACTGTATCTGCGCCTCTAGCTACAGCCTGGTAGCTCCATAACCGCATGACGCCTGGTCGTTTCAATGAGTTATAAGGCTGCCAGTTTTGCTGACTAGGTGTTTGCTCCATTAACATAAATGGCAGTCCGCTTTTTAGCCCGCGCATTAGATCATGTCGCATCGCAGTTAAACTATGTGGTGTGTCATAAGCTGGATAGTTATCCCATGAAACAACGTCCATTTCCTTTGCCCATTTAAAATAATCCAGTTCCGGATAGGTACCCATTAGATTCGTCGTAATCGGCAGGTCAGGGGTATGTTTCTTCAAGGCATTGTGTTCTAATTTATAGCATTCCAGTAAACTATCTGACTGGAAGCGGCGGTAATCCAACGAGATCCCTTGAAAACTCGTATTATTAGCCCCCCACTCCTCACTTAGAGCGTTGGGAGGAACAATTTCATCCCACTCATAAAAAGTATGTCCCCAGAATTTCGTACTCCACGTTTTATTTAATACGTCGATCGTTTCGTATTTTTCCTTTAACCATTCTCGGAACCCGGTTGCACAATGATCACAATAGCAATAACCACCATACTCATTGGATACGTGCCAAATTAATACGGCAGGATGATCCTTGTAACGTTCTCCGAGTTTATCGGCAATCCGTTCCGAATACTTGCGGTAGGTTGGACTGTTAGGACATGAATTATGTCTTCCGCCAAATGCGCGTTTCCGGCCTTGGAAATCAACTCGTAAAACATCCGGGTACTTTTTCGCCATCCAAGCGGGGTGTGCTGCAGTACTCGTTGCTAAACATGTATAAATGCCATTTTTGTAAAGTCGATCAATGTGCTCATCAAGCCACACAAAATCATATGTGTCTTCATTAGGTTGATTCGTTGCCCATGAGAACACATTCAGAGTCGCCACATCTATACCAGCAAGCTTGAACATTCTCACATCTTCGTCCCATTCTTCCTCTCCCCATTGTTCAGGATTGTAATCTCCTCCGTACCAAATCTTCGGTAATTTATCATTTATCATCTGTTACCACTCCATTCCTGATATAATTATAGTTACATTGTATACCGTTATAATAGCAGATGAAATATAACAAAATTGACATAGATATAATAATAAAGAAGTAAAACTTGTTTTTTACATTTGAAATGACAGCTATCTTTACGCCACACGTATCAAGGGAAACCCACCTCCTTTCGAGTAGCACCTACACGCACTACGTAGGTGCTACTCGGGGGGGCTAAAAAGATCACGCTGTAATTAATAAAAGACGGCTATGCCGTTTTTCTTAGGAGAAGTGGGAGAATGTTTTATCGAAGAGAATTTCATATTCCTATGCAAGATAGTCAAATGCCGTTATTTACAGAGACGATTGGCTATAACCCTGCACAAGAAAAGATCAGTCGGCCGGATGGGTACTCTGCCTATCATTGGATTCAAACGGTGCGAGGAAAAGGTGTCGTTACCTATCAAAATAAGGAGATCATTCTTCCACCAAATCATGGCGTGTTATTTTTACCTGATGTGCCACATTTTTATGAAAGATCTAAGGATACGGAAAACTGGGAAACAACCTATTTTACTTTCGGAGGATCGATGGTAAGAGAGCTGCTTGGAAACTTGGAAATAAATCGTACAGCTTTTTATAATTGGGAAACGAATACACCATTTTCCTCGTTTATTGAAGATGTGATTAAGCGAGGAGAGTCTTCTGCGGATGTCTTTAGTGTCAAGGCTTCTGCTGATGTATATGAATTTTTAATTTCGCTGTACAAATATGGCAAGGTTCAAAAGAACACCACTGAGGCTAGCCACTTGTCCAAACTTTATCCGCTGCTGGAATGGATGAAACAAAATGTTTCTAATGAAGAGATTGGAATTGAGGAAATGGCAACATACTTAAAGATGTCCAAGAGGCATTTAAATTCTCTTTTTCAACAAACTTTTAATCTCACACCGTACACTTATTTTTTAAATCTAAGAATACAAAAAGCAAAAAAACTTCTGTTAAATGACAGTAGTTCGGAAACAATCAAACAGATAGCAGCAGAAGTAGGGTTCAGATCCCCAAGTCATTTTATTGCGACCTTCCGGAAAAAGGTTGGGGTTTCCCCGGAGAAATATCGTCAATTACATTAAACTTGAACTATTATGGAGGTGAGGATTTTGTGAAAGGGCTAGAAAACTGAGAAGGAATTGCACTTTAAGAATAATTTCCATTATGCTCAGATGATTACTGTCGAGACTGGCCCTTTTTTTTGATATACTATTCCTCAGACAAGAATGTTTAGAATGGTTAGGAGACTGTAAATTATGTTAGCGTATCACGAGTGGAAACACGTTTTTAAATTAGATCCAAACAAGCTAATTTCAGATAAAGCAATTGAGCAACTTTGTGAATCGGGGACGGATGCTATTATTGTAGGCGGCAGCGACGGTGTCACGGAGGAAAATACATTAGATTTATTAATGAGAGTCCGGCGATACAGCGTAGCCTGTGTGCTGGAGGTTAGTAATCTTCATTCTGTTATTCCTGGATTTGACTACTACCTTATCCCATCTGTACTGAATACTCGACATGTGACATGGTTAAACGGGCTGCATCATCGTGCCCTGAAAGAGTTCGGACATTTAATGAATTGGGAGCAGGTTCTTTCTGAAGGTTACTGTGTATTGAATGAAGAGTCAAAAGTAGCTCAGCTCACCGATGCGAAAACAGATCTGGAGAACGATGATATTTTAGCTTATGCCCGAATGACGGATCAACTTTTTCACATGCCAATTTTTTACTTGGAATACAGTGGTACATACGGGGATCCTGCCATCGTAAAAGAAGTGAGTGATATTTTAGAAAAAGCACAATTGTTTTACGGCGGTGGAATCGAGTCGTTAGAACAAGCAAGGGAAATGGCAGAACACGCGGATACCATTGTTATTGGTGATGCGATTTATAAAGATTTGAAGGCCGCATTAAAAACAGTAAAAGCGACGGAAACAGTCAAAAAATAAGTGTACAAGCTTCCTGTAAAGAGGTAATATAGATATAAACAGAACGTACGTTTGGATGGTGGTAGGATGAGTAATGAATTACTTCAGGGGCTCAACCCTGAACAACAAGAAGCGGTGAAACATGCAGAAGGACCTCTCCTTATTATGGCTGGTGCCGGTAGTGGAAAGACGAGGGTTTTAACGCATCGCATTGCATATATGATTGGAGAAAAAGAAGTTCCGCATTGGTCTATTCTTGCGATCACTTTTACAAATAAAGCTGCAAGAGAAATGAAAAACCGTGTCTCCCGAATCATTGGCGGACAAGCGGAGGAAATGTGGATTTCCACGTTCCACTCCATGTGTGTCCGGATTCTTCGACGTGATATTGACAGGATCGGTTTTAACCGTAACTTTACAATCCTTGATTCGACTGATCAAAAAACGGTCATTAAACGTCTTGTAAAGGAAATGAATATCGATCCGAAGAAATTTGATCCAAGGTCGATTCTTGGCTCCATTAGTTCTGCTAAAAATGAGTTGAAAACACCTCAGGATTTCGCAAAAAATGCGTCTGGTTATTATGAAGAAACGGTTCATAAAGTTTATGAAGCATACCAGAAAGAGTTGAGACGTAATCAATCGTTGGATTTTGATGACTTGATTATGACGACGATTAAACTTTTTAAACAAGTACCTGAAGTTTTAGAGTATTACCAGCGCAGGTTTCGTTACGTCATGGTAGATGAGTATCAGGATACAAACAGGGCACAATATTTATTAGTAAAAATGATTGCGGATAAGCATAAAAACATTTGTGTGGTTGGGGACTCAGATCAATCTATTTACAGGTGGCGCGGTGCCGACATAAAAAATATTTTATCCTTCGAGACCGATTATTCAAATGCGACTGTCGTGATGTTAGAGCAAAACTACCGATCTACAAAGCGAATTCTTCAAGCAGCCAATAAAGTCATTGATAACAACGCAGGTCGTAAAGCAAAGAACCTTTGGACAGATAACATTGATGGTGACAAACTCAGTTATTATGAAGCCGATAATGAACACGGGGAAGCCCAATTTGTGATAGGAAAAGTGCAGGAGCATACCAAGTCAGGGAAGTACAAAACGTCTGATATGGCCGTGCTTTACCGGACGAATGCCCAGTCACGGGTTATTGAGGAACTACTGGTCAAGTCAAACCTGCCCTATACGATCGTTGGTGGAACAAAGTTCTATGACAGAAAAGAGATTAAAGATTTATTGGCATATTTAAGACTGGTTGCAAACCCGGACGATGATATCAGTTTTCGGCGCATTGTCAATATTCCTAAACGAGGGATCGGTAATACAACGGTAGACAAGCTTCAGGCTTATGCGAATGAACATGAGCTTTCTCTGTTCAAAACATTATTGGAAATTGATCAAGTCGGATTGAGTGCTCGTTTCACAAAAACGTTACGCGAGTTTGGTGAACAGCTTCGTGGATGGATTCAAATGCAGGAGTACCTGCCAGTGATGGAGCTTGTGGAAGAACTATTAGAAAAAACAGGCTATCGTGACATGCTCAAAAATGATAAAAGTTTAGAAGCAGAAGGCCGTTTAGAGAATATTAACGAATTTCTAACTGTTACTAAAGAGTTTGAAGAGGTAAGTGAGGATAAAACACTTGTGGCCTTTTTAACTGACTTGGCTCTTATTGCTGATATCGATAAAGTGGAAGATGAAGAAGATTCAGAAGAAAAAATTCTGTTAATGACTCTTCACTCTGCAAAAGGTCTGGAATTTCCGATAGTCTTTTTAATAGGATTAGAAGAAGGAGTTTTCCCGCACAGTCGGTCGCTTATGGAAGAGATGGAAATGGAAGAAGAACGACGCTTGGCCTATGTCGGAATTACTCGTGCAGAGAGGCATCTTTATATTAGTCGTGCAAGGATGCGTACGTTATACGGTCGCACGAATATGAACCCGAAATCACGGTTTTTAAATGAAATTCCTGAAGAGTTAATGGAAACGGTTGGTGGAGATAAAACGGAAGCTATGCCACCATGGATGCAAGGATCAAAAGGCAAGCAAGCGGTCGGATCAGGCTCAATGAATCGATCTTCTGGAGGAGCGGCTGCATCTCCGCAGCGAAGAACATCAACCACTAGAACGCAAACAACGACGACGGAAGGTGCATCTTTTGCTTGGGCTGTGGGAGACAAAGCACTGCATAAAAAGTGGGGAACAGGCACCGTCGTAAGTTTAAAAGGGGAAAGCGAAAACGTGGAACTTGATATTGCATTCCCGGAAGTAGGGGTCAAACGTTTAGCTGCTAAATTTGCTCCAATTACGAAAGGATAAGGTGAGGCAACGATGTCAAACAAGCAATTGAAAGAACAAATCGATCAGTTAACCGATCGATTAAATGACTATGCTCATCATTATTACGTCTTAGACACTCCAAAAATCCCTGATTCTGAATATGATAAGCAACTTCATGAACTAATGGAATTAGAAGAGAAGCATCCTGATCTAAAACGAGAAGACTCCCCTACTGAACGAGTAGGCGGAGAAATTCTCGATTATTTCCGCAAGGTTCAACATGATGTACCGATGCTAAGTTTATCAAATGCGTTTGATGATCAAGAGTTGCGCGATTTTGATCGTCGTGTTCAGCAGGGGCTTGGACATGAACCAATATATATGTGTGAACTGAAAATTGACGGACTTGCAGTTAACCTAAAGTATGAAGATGGAAAGTTCGTGCAAGGGGCCACTCGAGGAGATGGAACCACCGGAGAAGATATTACAAGTAACCTACGTACGATCCAATCGATCCCTTTGCGTTTAAAGGAAGAAATCACTATTGAAGTTCGTGGAGAAGCTTTTATGCCTAAAAAATCATTTAATGCCTTGAATGAGGAGAAGGAGAGATCGGAAGAAGCATTATTTGCTAATCCGCGGAATGCGGCAGCCGGATCGCTTCGTCAGTTAAATCCGAAAATTGCTTCGAAACGTCACCTGGATGTTTTCATTTATTCGGTTGGTCAAATTCAAGGTCAAACATTGGACTCACATTCGGAGTCTCTTGAATTTGTACGTAAGCGAGGGTTTAAAACAAATGATCAGACAAAGAAATGCGCTAATATTGAAGAAGTGATTGCGTATTGTAATGGATGGTTGGAAAAGCGGGCGAATCTTCCGTACGAAATTGATGGGATTGTTATTAAAGTGGATAGCTTACAGGATCAAGAGACACTTGGCTTTACAGCGAAGAGTCCAAGGTGGGCAACCGCTTTTAAATTTCCGGCAGAAGAAGTTGTCACACGATTACGCAGTATTGAATTAAGTATCGGTAGAACAGGCGTTGTCACACCAACAGCTATACTCGATCCCGTGTCCGTTGCCGGAACTACGGTTCGACGTGCCTCTCTACATAATGAAGATTTAATCCGCGAGCAGGACGTGAAAATCGGTGACAAAGTAACCATCAAAAAAGCGGGAGATATCATTCCTAAAGTAGTGAATGTACTAGTAGATGAACGAACTGGTGAAGAAGAAGACTTTCATATGCCTACAGAATGTCCGGAGTGCGAAAGTGAACTTGTTCGGATTGAAGGGGAAGTAGCACTTCGTTGTGTGAATCCTAAATGCCCGGCGCAAATTCGTGAAGGGTTGATTCATTTTGTTTCTCGAAACGCTATGAATATCGATGGATTAGGAGAAAAGGTAATTACACAGCTGTTTGCGCATGATTTAATAGAAGACGTAGCAGATATTTATCGATTGGAGAGGGATGAACTCCTGAAGCTTGAAAGAATGGGCGAAAAATCTGTCGATAATTTATTGCAGGCAATTGAAGTAACAAAAACAAATTCTTTGGAAAAGCTGCTGTTTGGTTTAGGCATTCGGTATGTAGGTGCGAAAGCCGCGAAAACTTTAGCAATGAATTTCGAAACGATGGATAAACTGCAAGAGGCATCAGTCGAAGAACTTGAAGCGGTCGATGAGATAGGCACAAAGATGGCTGATGCGATCCATACGTATTTTAACCAAGAACAAGTGCTTGAACTTCTTCATGAATTAGCAGAATTAAAGATAAACATGACATATACAGGGCCTAAACTTCAGGCTATGGAGGAACTAGATTCTGTTTTTGCAGGTAAATCGGTTGTTCTGACTGGTTCAATGGATATAATGTCACGAAGTGATGCAAAGGCTGAAATTGAATCCCGCGGTGGAAAGGTGACTGGAAGCGTGACTACTAAAACAGATTTATTAGTAGCTGGTGAGAAAGCAGGCTCAAAATTAAAAAAAGCAGAAGACCTTGGCATCGAAGTTTGGGATGAAAAACGGTTTCTTGCAGAACTAGGCTAAATCTCACAGGAGAAATTTAGATAAGAGAGGTCTGGACCGCGCCATTGGATTATGAGAAAATGACTAAGGGAGTATGTGAGTTAATTGCTGACTGCTTTTGTTCAAAGGCGAGGGAGAGTGAATGATGAGGAAAAAAATAAGTATTATAGGTCTTGGATTCGTGATACTTCTATCTGGGTGTATGCCATCCGTGGAGCGCTCCGAAGAAGACGTGATTGTTATAGAGGAAACGGAAGAAGAAGAGGAGCAGGAATACATTATTACTCCTACGATCGATACTGCAGAAAACTATTACCGTAATGTTTTAAAAGATGGTGTATACCACCGAAGCGAGGCAAGAGGAATCGTCAATGATGCAATGAACAACAGATTAGACATTAACCAATTTGAATTAGGGTTAATTGAAATAGCAACAGGTATTTTTGACCAGGAAACCTATTATTTCCAAGAGGGTCAATTCCTTGATGGTGAGCTTATTAATAGCTGGTTAAGTCGCTATAAAGAACCTGAGGAAAATGAAGATGGAGACATGGTGGGGGGGAATCTTGAAGGACTTAATCCGGCACTTGCTGAAGTTGATAACAAAGAGGAACAAATGCGTGAGAATCCACTGGTTCTATCTCACGTTATGGAACACAATTATTACTCTGGAAATGAAGAGGACGGTGTGAACTTAGGTGGAGTCGTTATTGGTTTATCTCTAAGAGACGTTTACTACTTTCGGACAGAGGATGAAGATGGCGGTCTCTACTTCCACGAAGAAGATTTAGATGCGGAAGAAACAGTACAAGCGGGAAAAGAAATCGCTCAGGAAATTTTAGTCCGTCTTCGTGAAATGGAAGGATTGGAAGAAGTTCCAATCACATTTGCTCTTTATCAAGAAGAGAAACGCGGTTCTGTGGAACCAGGAACGTTTGTTACCATGACCGAAGTCGGAGAAGGGGAAGCCGACATTCAAGATTGGAATGCTGTCAGTGAGGACTTTATTGTTTTTCCATCTAGCGAGGCAAGTGAAACTCAACCGGAATTATCCAGTGCATTTTCGCAATTTAGAGAAGATGTAGAAGAATTTTTTGATCGAAGTGTTGGAGTAGTTGGAAGAGGTCGTTATAAAGATGAAAGGCTAGAGGAGTTAACAATTGAATTGAACTTGCAATCACATGGGAAAGCTGAAATCGTTGCATTAACACAATTTATCAGTGGTAGATTAGAGTCGACATTTGCGACACAATCGCCCATATATGTCTACTTAAAATCGGTCAACGGAACGGAGTCCATCATTATTCTGTACCCTGATCAAGAACCGTATGTACACATTTATAAGTAACTTTTGAAAGATTAAAACTCTTGGACCTACGTCGGTCTGGGAGTTTATTTTTAGTGTTTTAAGTAGTTGCATAATTTCAATAGGTAATATTAGGTAATACAGCCTAATAAATCGATATTTTCTAGGAAAGCTATAATACTTATCAATTTTTTTTGTGAATATATATGTCCATACAGCGGTATAATAATGGTAATAGATAATATTCACGAATAATTATTCAAAATAAATGAATAAAAACATTATTTAAAATGTTCTGTTAATAATAATATGATATAGTTTTCTTATCGCTATTACCCTCGGGATTTTGTTCAGAATATTGAAAAATTTATAGAGGTGTATTACCTACTACAAACAAGTAATTTTAAAAATCAAAGTTACTTTTTAAAGGAGGTGAACTCAACTTATGGAACATGCATTAACGACCGCAACCTGGTTTTGGTTATTCGTTCCAATGCCGATTTTAGTAATTCTATCAGTAATAACATTTTTTACAGAGAGGAGAGGATAACTAATGGATACTTCAACACTTGTAACGTTTATAATTTATTTAGTAGGGATGCTGGCAATAGGACTCGTTGCTTATAAAATGACTAGTAATTTATCTGATTATGTATTAGGAGGACGCCGATTAGGTGGAGGAGTTGCCGCCCTTAGTGCTGGTGCATCCGACATGAGTAGTTGGCTCTTGCTTGGATTACCGGGAGCAATCTATTTAAACGGGATGACAGAAATTTGGATTGGTATTGGGTTAGCGATTGGTGCTTACTTGAACTGGCAGTTTATTGCAACGAGACTTCGTATGTATACAGAAATTGCTGGTGACTCAATAACATTACCCGACTATTTTGAAAATCGATTCAAGGACACTTCGAAAATATTACGAATTGTTTCCGCATTAGTAATCTTAACATTTTTTGCTTTTTACACTTCCTCCGGACTAGTTGGTGGAGCGATACTTTTTGAGAGTTCATTTGGACTCAGTTATACACAATCGTTATGGATAGGTGCAATTGTAATTATTTCCTATACTTTTTTAGGGGGATTCCTCGCAGTCTCCTGGACAGACTTTGTGCAAGGTATATTAATGTTCTTAGCACTTGTGATTGTGCCGTTTGTTGCTATTAGAGATATGGGCGGCTGGAATGAAACGGTTAACCGAGTGGGAGAGATTGATCCTCTTTATTTGGACGTATTCACAGGAACAACTGCTTTAGGAATTATTTCCCTTTTAGCGTGGGGACTAGGATACTTTGGACAACCACATATTATCGCCCGTTTTATGGCTGTTAAATCCAAGGCTGAGATTCCAAAAGCTCGTTTGGTTGGAATGACTTGGATGGTATTTGCTTTGTTTGGTGCTATATTTACAGGTTTTGTTGGTATCGCATTTTTTGCAGATACACCTCTAGATAATTCGGAAACTGTTTTTATTGAATTTACACAAGTTTTATTTAATCCAGTTGTATCCGGGTTTTTACTTGCAGCGATATTAGCTGCCATTATGAGTACAATTGACTCACAGTTACTCGTTTCTTCAAGTGCTTTAGCAGAGGATTTTTATAAAGCTATTTTCCGTAAAAAAGCTTCGCAAAAAGAACTTGTATTGGTAGGACGTTTAGGAGTAGTCGTCATAGCCTTGTTCGCTATTATGCTTGCTTACAATCCAGAAGCTTCTGTTTTAGAGCTCGTTGGATATGCTTGGGCAGGATTTGGTGCTGCTTTTGGTCCCGTGGTCATCTTATCTCTATTCTGGGATCGAATGACGAAATGGGGAGCACTTGCAGGTATGGTCGTAGGTGGCGTTACTGTCATCCTATGGGCGGAGCTAACGACGGCAGGAATTATTCCGTTTTACTTATATGAAATTGTTCCCGGTTTTATCTTAGCATGGGTAGCAATTTATGTTGTATCCTTGCTTGATAAAGAACCAGTGAAAGAAATTAAAGATGAGTTCCTACGAGTAAAGGATAGTCTGTAAAGTTAATTTTAAAGTTTAATAATGAAAGGAAGCTACCTGGATATCATTGTATCCAGGTAGCTTTTGTTAATATGAACATTGAAAGTTGAATTACTGCCCCGCAGAGCGTTCGTGATGCGGCATAGAAATTAGTCTAATATTTTGAGTTACATCGGCTCTATCGTTGATTGTACTGGGGATCTTTGGTATGATCGTACTATTGTGAAGTCAGGATAGACAAGATTTTCAGATAAAATTCGGAGGTGTAAAAGATGGATAGAATTTCAAAAGATCAAGTGAAACACGTGGCACATTTAGCGAAGCTTGATTTTTCAGAAGAGGAAATCGAGCATTACGGGTATCAGCTCGATCAGATGATTAACTATGCTGAGAAGTTAAACGAGATTGATACAGAGAATGTAGAAGCAACTTCTCATGTTTTAGACGTAAGAAATGTTTTACGTGAAGATGAAGCGCGAGAGTCTTTACCGCGGGAAAAAGCATTGAAGAATGCACCGGATCAGAAGGACGGGCAATTCAAAGTACCGTCTGTGCTTGAATAGGAGGAGAATGCATGAAATTATTTGATCATCAATTAAAAGATATTCATGAGCTTTTACATAAAAAAGAAGTTAGTCCCACCGATCTTGTGGAAGAATCATATAAGAGAATTGCTGAGGTAGATGATAAAGTAGGTGCTTTTCTAAGATTAGATGAAGAAAATGCTCGTAATAAGGCAAAAAGTCTTGAGGAAAAACTCGCAAACGGAAATGCTTCAGCAAGTGAGATTCTTTTCGGCATGCCGGTCGGAATCAAAGATAATATTGTGACAAAAGGGTTACTTACAACTTGTGCAAGTCAGATTCTAGCAAATTTTGATCCGCAGCATAATGCGACAGTTATGGAAAAACTAAATAGCTTAAATACGATAACAATTGGGAAGTTAAATATGGACGAGTTTGCCATGGGCTCTTCTAACGAAAATTCAAGCTATAAAAATGTGAAAAACCCTTGGGATCTTTCAAGAGTTCCTGGTGGATCCAGTGGTGGTTCCGCAGCAACCGTTGCAGCGGGAGAAGTTCCTTTTTCCTTAGGTTCCGATACAGGCGGATCGATTCGACAACCAGCAGCTTTCTGCGGTGTAGTTGGTATGAAGCCTACATACGGTCGTGTTTCCCGATTTGGTTTAGTTGCCTTTGCATCTTCGTTAGATCAAATTGGACCTATTACACGAACAGTGGAAGACAATGCTTACGTACTGCAGAAAATTGCTGGAAAGGATGTTCTTGACTCTACTAGTGCAAATATTGGTGTTGCAGATTATGTTTCTCAGTTAAGTGGAGATGTAAAAGGTCTTAAAATTGGCGTACCTAAAGAATATCTTGGAGAAGGTGTTTCTGAGGAAGTAAGAGAGACTGTGAAGGAAGCGTTAAAGGTGCTTGAATCACTAGGAGCAGAATGGGACGAGGTTTCTTTACCTCATTCAAAGTACGCGGTACCGACATATTATCTTCTGTCATCATCAGAGGCATCAGCGAACCTTGCTCGTTTTGATGGGATTCGTTATGGTGTTCGTCAAGAGGAACCTTCTCTTGGTGAAACGTACAAGCAAACACGCACAAAAGGTTTCGGGGATGAAGTGAAACGACGTATTATGCTTGGAACGTTTGCTTTAAGTTCTGGGTTCTACGATGCTTACTATAAAAAGGCTCAAAAAGTCCGGACGTTAATCAAACAAGACTTTGAAGATCTTTTCTTGAAATATGATGTCATTATTGGACCGACAGCGCCAACAACAGCTTTTAAAATAGGCGAAAATGTCGATGACCCGTTAACAATGTACGCGAATGATATTTTAACTATCCCGGTGAATTTAGCTGGTGTTCCGGCAATTAGTGTTCCTTGTGGTCTAGTAAATGGATTACCGGTAGGATTACAGATTATCGGGAAACATTTTGACGAATCAACTGTTTATAAAGTGGCTCACGCGTATGAGCAGGCAACAGAACATCATAAATTAAAGCCAAACTTGTAGAAAGGAGGGAAACCATAATGAGTTATGAAACAGTAATAGGGTTAGAAGTACACGTAGAATTAAAAACAAATTCCAAGATTTTTTGCGGGTGTTCAACCGAATTCGGTGCTCCAGCAAATTCACAAACTTGTCCTATCTGCTTAGGCCATCCAGGAGTATTGCCTGTGCTGAATAAACAAGCAGTAGAATTTGCAATGAAAGCTTCTCTTGCGTTGAATTGTGAGATAGCAGAAGTGACGAAGTTTGATCGGAAAAATTATTTTTATCCGGATAATCCGAAAGCTTACCAAATTTCACAATTTGATAAACCGATTGGCGAAAATGGATGGATTGATATAGAGGTTAATGGAGAGAAAAAGCGTATTGGTATTACAAGGCTTCATCTAGAAGAGGATGCAGGAAAACTGACACATGTTGATGAAGAAGGTTACTCGCTTGTCGACTATAACCGAGTTGGTACACCTCTTGTAGAGATCGTTTCAGAACCGGATATTGAATCCCCGGAAGAGGCATATGCCTATTTAGAGAAGCTCAAGGCAATTATGCAATATACGGAAGTTTCAGATTGCAAAATGGAAGAAGGCTCATTACGCTGTGACGCCAATGTCTCCCTCAAACCTAAAGGACAGGTAGAGTTTGGAACGAAAGCAGAGATTAAAAACCTAAACTCCTTTACTCATGTTCAAAAAGGACTAGAGTACGAGGAAAAACGCCAGGAAGAAGTACTCTCTTCAGGAGGAGAAATTCTCCAGGAAACTAGAAGATGGGACGACGGCGGTAAGAAAACGATTTTGATGCGGGTGAAGGAAGGATCGGATGATTATCGCTATTTTCCTGAGCCGGATCTTGTCAATTTATATATTGACAAAGAATGGACAGATAAAATACGTGATCTTATTCCAGAATTACCGGATGCAAGACAAAAACGTTATGTTAAACAATTTGATTTACCGGTCTATGATGCAGCAGTTATTACACAGCAAAAAGCGATGAGTGATTACTTTGAAGCAGCTGTAGAGCTTGGTGGTCCGGAAAAGGCAAAATCCGTGTCTAACTGGTTGATGGGGGAAGTTAATGCCCATTTGAAACAACAGAATCAAGAGATTAGTGATATTCCGATGACTCCTGAAGCATTAGTAAAAATGATTCTGCTTATTGATAAGGGTACGATTTCATCAAAAATTGCGAAAAAAGTATTCAAAGAGCTTATTGAAAAAGGTGGAGATCCTGAACAAATTGTGAAGGATAAAGGTCTTGTTCAAATTAGCGATGAAGGCGAAATCCGCAAAATGGTGAATGAAACCTTGGATGGAAACGCGCAGTCGATTGAAGATTATAAAAACGGGAAAGACAAAGCGATTGGCTTCCTCGTTGGTCAAATCATGAAGGCTTCAAAAGGAAAAGCAAATCCACAACTTGTGAATCAGTTACTAGTGGAAGAAATTAAAAAACGCTAAATGTAAAAGTGCACGGAAAAAGTCAATTTGAACTTTTTCCGTGCACTTTTTTTATAGTTTTTTATTAGTAAGAAAGTATCGAATCGGACCATGTTTTTTCAATGGGAGCAGAAGTCTTATTTCAATGCTGTTATTCCGAATAAGACGATATAAATAATAAACGAACTGAAACTAAGAATACCAGTAACAATTGCCATCGTAACATGCTTCTGAGTCTGCCTGTGAATGTTATTCCAAACGAAAAACCAAAGTGTTATCCCAATCAGTGCGATCAAGAGAGAAATCAATTGGTTTGGAGTGGGAGAGGAAAACAAAAAGTAAATAAAATAAGACTGGTAGCCAATGAGGAAAATAAATAAGTAGTCAAAGTATTTAGACACAGAGTAAACTCCTTTATTTTCATCTTTCAACGATTACTGTTGAGATAAAAAGTCATCTGAAATAGAGAGTGTCATTGCAGCAAAAGGTACTTCGGTATTTCCGACGGAAGAAGTAAAAACATCTACTTCTTTAAACCCCATTCCTTTGTAAAGCTGTATGGCACGGTCGTTAAAAAAGGCTACTACGAGGCGATAGTGGGATAGGGATTTTTTTCCATGGGCCCATCTTAGTATTGTCATCAAAAAAATTTTCCCCAGGCCTTTTCCAGTGAAATTAGGGCATGCCTAAACCTAAGTCAACATATGCATCGTCATCATAGAGGCCGATATGATAGCCTCCAGGAACACGAGCTTCTTTTCCTAAACAAAAATACCCGAAGAGGTCTTTATCAGATATAACAGCATAATACTCTTCAGATAAAAGTGATTGAATGGTTTCCGGTGAGCCATCCATGCTGTACATCTCATATGGGTACTCATACTTCCAGTTGGATATTTCATGTGCGTCGGACAATGACATTTTATTTATATGTAATGGAGTTTTTTTCATTTCGAGCACCTTTCTAATTGCTTTGATGTTCGCAGCTAAAACTAAATAATCCGTTGTTTACTTGAGGTTGGCCACCTACATCCTTACATAGCTCGACTGCCTGTTGAATACTAAACACATTCATAAACAAAAATGAGATAGAAATAAACACGAAACTAAAAGCAACAATAAAATACAATTTACGCGTGATTTTCATGGCCAACACCTCCTTACTCCTGTATTTTACAGGCTTGGTTACTAAATGTCATTGGTATAATGAGCAAAATGTTATAAAAGATTGTTTGATGAACTATACGGGAGAAATTTGGCGATAAAGAAAGAAAAAGTTTTTTTGAAGAGGAGAGAGAATGAACAATTTAAGAGAAACGAGCACCAAGGAAAGAAAAATGCGCAACTAAACGAAATAAATGCACCACCACACCGCCGACATGAGCAATATAAGGAGTTTATATGCGCATCATAATAAAAGCGGCCATCCTACAAAGACAACTTCAGTAAATAAACGAACAATAAACCTTAAATACTGAGAAAAACCGAGTTATAGCTAGAATTAGGCAGAAACACAGGTGATAACCCCTTAAAATTGAATAATCAGAACATTTACAATATATAAATAATTTATTAAGCTATTATTAAGCAAAACGAATTGCTAATCAAAAGAAAGGAGACCTGCAAGTAAGATTTAGCATTTTATGTTGAAAGATCCTAAAGCATGCTCTATAAAGGGGTTGAAATCCGATGACGTAGGTGAGCGAAGTGTATGTATTTTCATACATGGGAATCTTAAAGGATGAAAAATGAATGCTAAAAAGTAGGTAATGAAAATACATGAATGAAAATAATGAAATATAAATGACCCTTTGTATCCATAATTGGACAGAGGGTCATTTTAATATCTCTTTAACAGCATCGCTTTTATCGCTAAAGTTAGAATCATAGCAACCTATCTCCTCCTCGGACAATCGCGCCGCAGAATCTTCAGCTACTGATAGTTTAGAGAATTTGACACCCTTTCCTTTCTTCAATCACCATTCCCAAATACAACAGGATTTACAAAAATAACCTATATATATGTAGTAATATTTCTATTATTACGGGAAAATGGTATACTATTTAGAGAAGCTCGGTAAATTATGGAGGATACAAAGACATGAAAAAAGCAAGGTTAATATATAATCCTTCTTCAGGAAGGGAACAAATAAAAAAACATTTACCTTATATATTAGAAACGCTTGAAGAAGCGGGATATGAGGCATCTGCTCATGCGACAACAGGACTAGATTCAGCGAAACATGCGGCTGCATTAGCTTGTGAAAGAGGTTTTGATTTAATTATAGCTGCCGGTGGGGATGGCACAATTCATGAAGTCGTAAATGGGATGTCTGAACAGGAAAATCGACCAGTATTAGGAGTATTACCTGGAGGTACCACAAACGACTTTGCAAGGGCCTTACATATACCGAAAAGCATAGAAGAGGCAACTAAGATATTAGTCAATGGCAGAGAACAAACAGTGGACATAGGGAAAGTAGGCAGTAAGTATTTTATTAACATCGCTGGGGCTGGATCATTGACGGAATTAACGTATGAAGTACCAAGTCGCTTGAAAACAATGATGGGACAGGTAGCTTATTACGTAAAGGGATTTGAAAAGTTGCCAAGAATCAAGCCGACGCAAGTGACGATTGAATATGATGGAAAATGGTTTGAAGGAGAAATCATGCTGTTCCTTGTCTCCAATACGAATTCGGTTGGTGGATTTGAAAAATTGGCACCTGATGCCTACTTAAACGATGGAATGTTTGATCTGTTGATTGTGAAGAAAACGAATTTAGCGGATGTTGTCCGAATTACCTCGGCTGCATTACGAGGAGACCACATTAATGATGATAAAGTCATTTATGTACAAGCTAGCAGAATCAAGGTTCGGTCAGAAGATGATATGCAGTTAAACCTAGATGGAGAATTTGGTGGAAGTTTACCTGATGAATTTGTTAATTTGCATAATCATATTAACATGATCGTGCCAAACAAAAAATTGAGTTGTTTTCAAGAATTATATTAACAAACCGGCTGGGGACTAATGATCCTCGGTTTTTTTGTTATTTATGAAACTTCTAGTTTGGTAATACGTATTTCTATTTAGGAAGTTTTACAATATAATGATAATAAAGTATAAAATGTAAAACTTTAACAAACGTAAGTAAAAACAATACTTTATGTCGGAGGATAGCTTATGAGTAAAATTGTTCTAGAAGTTAAGAATTTGACGAAGCAAGTACAAGGTGGAAAGAAAATTGTTGACGAGGTCAACTTTCAAATGAAGAAAGGGGAAATACTAGGACTACTAGGACCGAATGGAGCAGGAAAAACGACTACCATTCGAATGATTGTCGGCTTAATAAAAAAGACTTCAGGCAGTGTTTCCATCAATGGAAAAGATCTGGACGAAAATGGGCAAGCTTGTAAATCGGATATTGGGGCGATTGTAGAAAACCCAACTTTTTATGACTACATGAGTGGCTATAAGAATCTTCAGCAATATGGGCGCATGGCTAAGGAAAGAATGACAGATGAGCGTATTAGAGAAGTGGTAGAGTTAGTAAAACTGGAAGATGCGATTAAAGATAAAGTGAAAAAGTATAGTCTTGGCATGAAACAAAGATTGGGAGTGGCTCAAGCAATTTTGCATCGGCCTGCGCTTTTAATTTTAGATGAACCTACGAACGGACTTGATCCTAAAGGGATTAGAGAACTAAGGAACTACCTTCGCAAACTTGCAGATGAAGGAATATCGACGCTGGTTTCCTCACATTTATTAACAGAAATGCAGCTTATGTGTGACCGTGTCGTAATTATGGAGCAAGGGAAAGTCATTGACGTCTCTGATATATCTTCCTTAGATAATGATAACGTCACAGATAAGTTGATGGTCTTATTGCATGTGAAAAAAGGACAGGGACAATCGTCCGAAGAAGTTATTCAACGGCTTGAATCTATAAATCTAGTAAAACGTGAAAAGGAAAATGAATTCCTTCTAGAAATGGACTACGATCAAATTCCTATCATGAACCGAGATTTTGTTCAATCTAAAATTGATGTTTACGGAATTGAATCGAAGCGTACATCTTTAGAAGAAAAGTTTCTTCAGCTCACATCAGCTGAAGGCAAGCAATTACAGAAGGAGGCCAGATAAGCATGCAATCATTAATACATAATGAGTGGATTAAATTGTGGAATAAAAAACAGCCATGGTTTTTTCTAGGGGCCATTGTTGTTCTCATCATTGGTATGGTAGTTATTTATGATAATTTTTTAATAGACTCCAACAATCAATCGACAGGAGAATGGGAAGTAACGCTGGAAACGGAAATCGCAGAGCAAGAGGAAATAATCGAAATGAATAATGGAGACGAAGTGGATATCGAATTTGCCGAGCAAATAATCCAAGAAAATAAAGCAATGCTTGAAGCGGGTGTGAATCCAAATGAGATGTACAACGCTAAGTTTTTAAATGATTCAATTTTTGCCATCACCGCTTTCGTTACGTTATTTAGTGTCATTATAGCAAGCACGATCGTTTCCTCGGAGCAGGATAATGGAACACTAAAGCAATTATTTATCCGTCCATTTGAGCGCTGGCAGTTCTTATTGGCAAAATTTATTACAGTCGTTTTGTTTTCAATGATTTTGCTGGCTACTTTAATCATCACAAATTTAACGGTTGGAACGATATTCTTTGGAAGTGGGAGCTTTTCAACCCCTATCATAGAAATTACTATGCAAGGTGGTAAAATCATTACTACTGTTGAAGAAGTACTTCCGGCCAAAATAGGTCTGTATTTTTTGAACATGCTCATGTTCCTAATTATCTCATTTTCAGTGTCAATTCTGTTTAAAAGTCAGACCTTGGCGGTAGGAATAGGTATTTTCATTTTATTTGCAACGAATGTGATGCAGGCTTTAACAGGTTTATTAGGAGACTACATGTGGTATAAATTGCTCTTTTTACCTCATTTAAGTCTACCTTCTTATGTATTAGTGGATGAGCTACTACCTGGTGTAGGATTAGGATTTTCACTAGCCGTACTAGCAGTTTATGCGATCCTATTTTTAGGTTCAGCAACGATTTTCTTTCAGAAACGAGATCTTTCCTCTTAAAACACGGAAAAGACAAAAAGGGATGGAAAAAGTAGAAATCGACTTTTTCCATCCCTTTACTCGTTATTTTTTACGTATCTTATGTCGTTTCATATACGTGCCATTTCTCCATAACCACTCTATTGGTCCAAAACGATAGTGGATCAGCCACCATTTACTGAGGATCATTTGTAAGATAAATATAGCGACAACGAGAACTATTCCTAATGTTGTGCCGAGTTCTCCTAAAAGGCCAAAACCATAGCCGTAAAAGAGAGTGGTCATCACGATAGATTGAGAGATATAATTGGTTAACGCCATACGTCCGACGTACCTAAAACTGTCAAAGACGATGGAAGTGCTGAATTTCATAAAAAGAAGGGAGAAGGCTGCAATATATCCAATCCCTAAAACAGGACCTCCAAAAATATATCCAATGTAATCTAGCTGAGTGGTAGGTGTATAAACCATGACTCCTTTAAGGATTATCCCAACGGATAAGCCACTTGCCATTAGCAAAACTAGTGTTTGTTTATGCTCTTTTAGATCATGTAGCCATCGTTTTTTAGCTATAATTGCACCAACTATAAACAGCCATAATGTTTGCATAAATAATGTGACTGCATTAATAATCGAAATCAAAAAGCCAAATTCCACTTCCTCAAACGGGTCAGAAGTTAAACGAAACTCCACCGTATCCAGATAGCTTCCATCGGTTAAGACTACTTGTTCTTGCTCAGCGATCGAGGATAGCATAGTAGACGCTTCGTTCGTACTTGCATCATCGGTAGGGAGCAGACCAGGAGCGGTATTCAGAAAAACAAGAGTTATTGCCCATATGAGTAGCGTTTTTGGTTTGCATTTTAGAAACAAGACAAAGATGAATCCGGTTATTGCATAGGTAAGGAGGATATCGCCATCCCAGATAAGATAAAGATGTGCCGTTCCCATCATTGCTAAAATGACTAAACGACGCAGAAAGACAAGATAAAATGGACGGTCCTCCTGTCCGGCTCGTTGCCACATGAGTGTTGCTCCAAAACCGAATAGAATGGAAAAAATCGGATAAAAGCTTCCCTGAAAGAGAAACTCTATCATATTGTGAGAAGCCTGATCTGTTGAATTTAAGTCCGGATAAATATACTCATACCCAAACGTACCATATTGAAAGGCAAGCATATTCACAAGGAAAATGCCAAACAAAGCAAACCCTCGTAAGCTATCAATGTGATGAAGCCTATTAGCTGAATCCAAGGGGCTTAGCGCTGCGGGGACCGAATCTTTTTTCGAAGTAATAGTTTTATTGGTAAGTTTATCGCTCATTATGAACCCCCTGTCAATATTCGTTAAGAAAAACCCCAAAAGCCATAGCCTTTGAGGTTTTATAATCGTTCTAAATAATGTTTAACTTCTAAGCATTTTTATGGTCGTAATCTTTTTTTGCCTGGCGTAAGTAATAAATAAAAGCGGCACCGCGCAGTATGCCTTCCAAATCATTTCGGTCAAGAATGTCTGTTCCAGCTTGAGCATGGTCTGCTTTTTTAGAAGTGAATTTCACCATTGTTGATGTCAAGTGATGAGCAGATTCCCCCGTATCATGAACGATCTTAAACAACGGGTTTAACTGTGCAATTTTTTCATTCACATCCATTAATGTTTCATTCACATTATGAAGAATGACAGTTGCTTCACCGGAGACTTCACCAACCGTTTTATTAACAGACTCTACTGTTTCTGCAGTATGACCTAATGTTTCGGTTAATTTTTTAAAGACCGGGATGAGTAAAATGACCAACGCTGTAAATGCTAATGATAGAATAAAAACTCCAATACCTAACCAATCCATATGTACCACCTCTTTTAAAGTTATAGTTATGATTTCTTAAACCGCAATTATTGGTTGCGGTATGATTCGATCATGTCTAAAAATGAAGCAATGTAATCGCCAACTAAAGGCAAGGAAACGGTGTTAGCAAGTATAAGGAAAAAGATACCGAGAAAAATTGCTGTCCCAAGTGTTAGTCCAACACCCCTTGCTACGCCTGCAATTAAATTCACTTTAATGACTTCCTTTTTATTCGTGAAATGATACGCCATGTCTTTTAGCCGTCCGTTAGTTGTTATATCCTCGAACTTATCAAGGAGTTTCTCAAAGCGTTCATTTTCGTCCTGTTTTTTTTCATCTTCAGGATTACGCCCACCACGATTTTTCGGTGGTATTTTACGGTTTTTTTGATCAGTTGTTAAAGGCAATGAGTACACTCCTTTCTATTTTTTAGATGAAACGAATGCTTTTCAATTACCCTTTCCTCCTATATTGTAAACCATTGGCAGGATTGATGCTAGGAAATTGAGCAGCTGGGTGTTATTAAAAACTAATTTTTATAATTGTAGTTATTGTATACCAGATAAAAATAAACTATGATGAAATTAAGTGATAATGATATTGAAATTTATTTCAGTTTCATTAAATTAGAAGGAAGTAATTAAGAGACATTCATTTCGAAGGGAGGGGAAACAGTGGAGAAAAGTAAAAAGTCTCAACTTATTGAAGCGGCTAAAATGTATTATTTGTATGACTACAACCAGAGTAAAATAGCAGAAAAACTTAATGTGTCACGGCCTACTGTATCAAGACTCTTGTATCGAGCAAAAGCAGAGGGAATTGTGGAAATCAAGGTAAATGACACAGAAGAAGACAGTGATCAACTTGCTGAAATCATTCAACGTAGATATAACTTAAAACGAGTGATTGTTGTGGATACTCCTGAAGAGGATGATCAAAGGATCAAACAGTATTTAGGGCAACAAGCAGCGGACTTTCTAGATTCAATCATCGAAGACGACGATATTATCGGTGTAACATGGGGGACAACGATGTATCAGGTTGCCAAAGAACTAAAGCCAAAGAAAATGAATAATGTGAGAATTGTTCAGATGAAAGGTGGAGTCAGCCACTCGGAAACGAATACGCATGCAAATGAGATTCTGTATATGTTTGGACAAGCTTTTCATACAATCCCTCATCATTTACCACTCCCGGCGATCGTTGATCATGTCGTTGTAAAGCAGGCAATGGAGGCGGACAGGTATATTAAAAACATTCTGGAATTAGGTCAAAAGGCCACTATTGCTATGTACACTGTTGGAACGGTGAAAACAGAATCTCTTTTATTTCAATTAGGATATTTTAAGGGAGAAGACACACAACTTATTTCTGAGAAATCGGTAGGCGATATTAGCTCGAGATTTTTTGATGGAACTGGAGAAATATGCAGTAAGGAACTGAACTCTCGAACAGTAGGGATTGAGCTAAGTGAACTTCGTAAGAAGAAATATTCTATCTTGATTGCAGGAGGGGCTCATAAACTGGTAGGAATTCGGGGAGCACTAACAGGAAAGTACGCGAATGTTCTGGTGACAGATGTCCACACAGCGAAGGAATTAGCAATGGAAAATAAAGGATGATAGATTTATGAAATAATGTCCATGAAAGTGTTTACATTTGTTCATAACTTCTGCTATAGTCTAAGTTGTAAAGGATGTTAGACGTCTGAACAATAGCGTGTGCATGCAACGAAATCTTAACAGAGGTGATTTAGATGAATATTATATGGGGGTTATTTGGTGTTTTTATCGTATTATCCATTGCTTTTTTGTTTTCCAGTAATCGAAAAGCAATTAAACCAAGAACCATTATTGGTGGACTTGCGATACAATTTGCGTTTGCTTTTATTGTTTTGCGGTGGGAGACAGGACAGGCTGGATTAGAATGGTTATCGTTTCGCATAAATGATATTATTAGCTATGCGGATGAAGGGATTAACTTTCTTTTCGGCGGTATATTTGAAGCGGAAGGCGTAGGCATGATTTTTGCCTTTCAAGTATTGACCGTTGTAATTTTCTTTTCTTCACTGATTTCTGTATTATATTATTTAGGTATTATGCAAAAGGTTATTAAAATTATTGGTGGAGGATTGGCTCGGTTGTTAGGTACCAGCAAGCCGGAATCTTTGTCGGCTGCTGCGAATATCTTTGTTGGTCAAACTGAAGCCCCATTAGTGGTCAAGCCGTTTCTTGACCGTATGACAAAATCTGAACTGTTTGCAGTGATGACTGGGGGATTGGCATCTGTTGCAGGGTCGGTCCTTATTGGTTATTCGTTGTTAGGAGTTCCTCTAGAGTATTTGCTTGCAGCAAGTTTTATGGCAGCTCCATCTGGTTTAGTCATGGCAAAATTAATGATGCCAGAAACAGAACCTGAAAAAATTGCTGAGAAAGACCATATTGAAATGGATGACGACAAAGAGTCCCACAATGTTATTGATGCGGCTGCACGAGGGGCAAGCACAGGTTTGCAGCTTGCTTTAAATATTGGTGCCATGTTAATCGCGTTTATTGCATTAATTGCGTTGATCAATGGATTATTAGGTGGAGCAGAAAGTGTAATTAATTCTTCTGTGAATACCGTTCTAGGATGGTTTGGATCAAATGCTTCTATAGCCTTGTCAGGAATTACATTACAGAATATTTTTGGTATTATTTTCTCTCCTTTAGCATTTGCAATCGGTGTACCATGGGCAGAGGCATTTCAAGCTGGTTCGTTTATTGGTCAAAAACTAATATTAAATGAATTTGTAGCGTATGCGGCCTTTGCTCCGGAGATGGAAAGCTTGAATCCTAAAACAGTTTTGGTTGTCACATTTGCACTTTGTGGCTTTGCTAACTTATCATCTTTAGGAATTCTTCTTGGTGGACTGGGTGCACTTGCTCCAAATCGCCGACAGGATATTGCAAAACTAGGTGTCAAAGCTGTAATGGCGGGGATGCTTGCTTCCCTTTTAAATGCCTCTATCGCAGGAATGTTCTTTTAAAGAGCGAAGTGGCGAAAGCTCACGCTGTATTTAATAAAAGACGCTATGCGTTTTTCTTATTATGAAAGGATGAATATATAATATGAGTAAATCTATTGGTTCGATGATCGATCACACAGTTCTAAAAGCAGATACAAAAGAAGCACAAATCGTTAAATTATGTGAAGAGGCAAGAGACTATCGATTCGCTTCTGTATGCGTAAACCCAACATGGGTAAAGAAATCAGCGGAGCTTTTAGCTGGAAGTGGTGTAGACGTTTGTACCGTTGTAGGATTTCCTTTAGGTGCAAGTACACCTGAAACAAAAGCATTTGAAACAACGAATGCGATTGAAAATGGAGCAACGGAAATTGATATGGTTTTGAATATTGGTGCACTAAAAGATAACAACGATTCACTAGTAAAAGAAGATATGGTAGCTGTTGTTAAAGCAGCTAAAGATAAAGCACTGACAAAGGTGATTTTGGAAACGTGTCTTCTTACGGATGAAGAGAAAATCCGTGCGTGCGAGATTGCATTAGAAGCGGGCCTTGATTATGTAAAAACGTCAACTGGATTCTCTACCGGAAATGCAACGGTAGAAGATGTTGCTTTAATGCGAAAGACAGTTGGCAACAAAGCAGGAGTGAAAGCGTCAGGCGGCGTTCGTAGTCTAGAAGATGCGAAGGCAATGGTAGACGCTGGAGCCACTAGAATCGGTGCAAGTGCCGGTGTGGCAATAGTTGATGGAGAAAAAGTAGAGAGTGATTATTAAATTATGAGCAAAATTACTCCATTTATTTAAAGTCAGCTAAGAGGTTTTCCTCTATAGGACGAGGAGCGAATAAAGCCATTAAGATGATATATATGTAGAAAGAGGATGACCCACAAGGTCATCCTCTTTCTACATATTGTATAACCGGTGAGAATGTCCCCGCCGGTTATTTCCTGAATATAGCACTGAAATAGCTACGTTATTGGCTTTAGCAATGAGAAAATCCCCATAGCGACTTTACTCGTTGCTATGGGGATTTTCTTAAAACGTCAAAACACTTTTAAAGCACCTTTCAGTATCATTGACATATAACCTTGTACTTACTTGATATAGTACTTGAGGATACGCTGTACTTCGTTGCTAAATCTTTTTGTGAGAGATTGGCAGGAGAATCGGTTTGCTTTCCGATCCAATACTCAAGAGCAGCTGCGAAAGTCTCTGGTTTTGGAATTCTGGGTTGTTGTTTTGTTGCAAACTTTATCCAGTGCACCTTTGCTTTGACATAGCTGGAAAAAGATACAGCAGACCAATCTAGATGAGAAAAGAGTGTAGTTATCACTTGTTGACTTGGTTCATTAAGCTTATCTTCTAGTTTTAAATCCTTTTTTGAAACGAATAAGAGACTTAACACCTCCAAGACTTCATGGAAGTGTTGGCTAAACATCGTCTGTTCGTTCCTATAGGAGGATGTGGAATCCAATGACTGTTTCATGTCATTCCAAGTTTCTAAAAAGGAATTTTCCAATTTTTCAGGAATGCATACCGCATCATTCCCGAGAGCTTGTCCAATTGGTGTCGGATATAGGTAGCCAATGATACGATCACCGCTATTTAAATTATCGGAGGCAGGTGTCTTTTCAAGAGTAATCAATACATCTTTGAATACATCATGCAAAACGATGTTATTTTGGGCTGCATTGGTTACCCTAAATAACTTAGGCTCCATCGTGTTCCATTCATGAAGCAATTCACCGAACTCCTTAGAAACAGGAGTCGCTTGCTTTTCAATATATGAGGAAAGAATGGTTTGCTTATCCCCAAAAATCGGATGGTTGAAAATAAGCCAATGAAACAACAGTTGTGAGAACGCTTGAGCATCAGCTTTAGGTAACTTCTCAAAGGTTTGAACATAACGGTCATAGACAGGCTGGAGCTCCGTTTCGAATTCCTTACTGTAATCAAACAACCGCGGTAAGAGTTCATTAAAAGCGCGTTGATCTGCTTCTGATAATTTTGGTTTTGATTCTAATTTAATTAAACAACATTTCTTATACTTCTTGCCACTGCCGCAAAGACAGGGGTCATTTCTTTTTAGTGTTGCCATTTCTTTCACCTCGTTCATTTAAATCACCTATCCTATCATATCAGCAATGGGGATTTTTTCAACTGTAGAGTGAGATATGGTACAATCAAGGGCAGACTAAAACAGATCGGAAGGGACCGCAATAATGAAAAATGATCAAATACCCGTTGAAAAAAATGAATTAATAGATGTTACATTTGAAGATTTAACCCATGATGGAGCAGGAGTCGCAAAAATTAATGGCTATCCTTTATTCGTCAAGGGGGGACTTCCAGGTGAGAAAGGGCAAGTGAAGGTTGTACAAGCCAAGAAAAACTATGGTTTTGGCCGATTAATGGGGCTAACAAAGGAAAGTCCTGATCGTGTGGCACCACCCTGTCCGATTTTTCATCGATGTGGAGGCTGTCAGCTTCAACATTTAAGCTATGAAGGACAACTGGCGCAAAAGCAAAAACAAGTCGAAGAAACCTTAGCAAGAATTGGTGGAATCACTGACGTACCAGTTCACCCGGTTATTGGGATGGATGAGCCCTGGAGATATCGAAACAAGTCGCAGGTACCGATTGGCGAACAAAAGGGCCATGTGGTGGCTGGATTTTTTGCGGAGAGAAGTCATGAAATCGTTGATATGGAATCCTGTATTATCCAACACGAGGAGAATGATCATGTCGTGCGGCTCGTGAAGGAACTTGCACGAAAGTACGGTGTCCGTGGGTATGACGACAAAACCCATAAAGGGACGTTACGTCACGTCGTAGTACGGCAAGGCAAGCATACGAAAGAAATGATGGTCGTGTTAGTGACAAAGGGAAAAGAGCTTGCTAACAAGAAAAACATCATTCAAGAATTACGTGAAAGAATCCCGAACGTTAAATCGATTGTACAGAACATCAATCCGAAGCGTACAAACGTAATTTTTGGCGAAAAAACAGAAGTTCTTTGGGGCGAAGAGGTCATTTATGATTATATCGGAGACATCAAGTTTGCTATTTCCGCGCGCTCGTTTTACCAAGTGAACCCGGATCAAACGAAAGTGCTTTATGAGAAAGCCTTGGAATATGCACAGCTAACAGGAAAAGAAACAGTCATTGATGCATACTGTGGGATTGGAACAATCAGTTTGTTCCTAGCGAAGGAAGCAAAGCATGTATATGGGGTGGAAGTCGTTCCCGAAGCAGTATCGGACGCGCAACGCAATGCCAGAATAAATCACGTAGAAAATGCAACCTTTGTCATCGGCGAAGCAGAAGGAGTCATGCCATGGTGGCAAGCACAAGGCATTAGAGCTGACGTGATTGTTGTTGACCCACCACGAAAAGGCTGTGACGAAAACCTGTTAAAAACGATGGTCCTAATGAAACCAGAACGAATCGTCTACGTATCCTGCAACCCTGCTTCACTAGCAAGAGATTTGAAGTATTTGAAGGAAAATGGTTTTGAGGTGAAGGAAGTTCAGCCAGTTGACATGTTCCCGCAGACGGGGCATATAGAAAATGTTGTGGCTTTGGAGTTGAAAAAATAACATTAGCGAGATTTTTTGAAGAGAGTTCAAGGGATTGAGCTCTTTTCTAGGTTGGAGAAGCGGATGGATATAAAAGATTATTTGGCATGTGACTAGGCATTATGCATTTTGAGTGAAGTATTCAAGGACACAACAGTAGATACTAAATAATCACTTCTTTTTTTAGGATTAATTAAAGAGAAGCCACTTTATATACCATTTAAACGTACTTAAGAGCAATACTAGATTAACATAATAGTCTTTTTCTAATTGCGGGAGATTCTAGTCATAATTTAATTCTAAATATATTAGTTTATGATGAACTTAGTCAACCTGAAAAGGTCTTATTCACAATACAGATTATAAGATTGGGGGAGGGGAATGATTTTTTCATTAATTGCTGATTTGTTTCGTTCTATCAAAGTAAAAATAATTGCATTTTTGTTATTTTTTTTAGTTCCACTAATTTTTCTCCTAATATACGTAAATTTTTACTCTATTGGTCTAGTACGCTCTCAAGTAGCAGACATTAATAGTAGTTATGTAAGCGTATATGCAGAACAAGTTGAAAATATCTTAGAAAGTACCGAGCAATTTATGGTACAAATGGTCATTCAGGATAATGACCTTTCTGCTTTGGGTTTGGATAAAAGTGAACACTCTGAATACTTTTTTGCGCAAACAAGACTAACCAACAAATTATCAAGTGAGATAAACAATTATCCTGCCGTTGATAGTTTTTTTGTTTATTCGAAAAACAATAGTGACATGTTTTTCACAACATTGGTTAAATACCCTTATGAAACAAGAGAGATAATTAAAAGTAATATGCTTAGGATAATGTCTAATCAGGATGGGGGGGACAAGACGGGTATTTGGCATCCACTCAGTATGAACGATCAACATTTTTTTTATAGGATGATTCAAACGGATACTGCTACTTTGGGCTCATTGATTAGCATAGATGATTTACTAGAACCATTGGAACAGTTGGATGAGGAACGCGATTTGAGAGTATTTATTACATCAAATGATTATCAGTCATTAAGTAATGAAGCTTATATAATGGAAAGTAACTTTGACTTGGAAGGCTATAGTGACCCGTATCAATTGATGGGAGATAAAGAAGAATATCTAGTTGTTGGTAAGGCATCTGAAAAAGGGAATTTTCATTTGTTTACAATGGTGTCTGATAGTGAAATATTAGATAACTTGCCATTTATCCAAAAAATTATATGGGCTATAACGGGTATTACGCTTATAAGTTTAATTGTATTTATTTTTATGTTAAGAAGAGTGATTTTGTCACCAATTAACCGTATTATTTATGCGATGAAAAAATTAAAACAAGGTGATTTAGGAGCTCGTATAGAAAAAGTATCACATAAAGAATCAAAGGAATTTTCAATCATGCATGATGCATTTAATAATATGGCATCCGAAATTCAGCAGTTAAAAATAGAAGTGTATGAAGAACAATTAAAAAGCCAAAAAGCAGAATTGAAACATTTACAGTTACAAGTAAACCCACACTTTTTTTTAAATTCATTAAATATTATAAATAGTTTAGCTCAAGTAAAAGATTTTAAATTAATTAAGGAAATGTCTCAATGTTTGATGGAATATTTTCGTTTTATGTTTCGGAGTAATAAATCATCTTATGTAACGCTACGAGAAGAATTAAATCATTGTGAAAACTATTTACATATTCAACAACTGCGATATCCAGAAAATTTAACCTATAATATCGAATTAGTTAAAGGCTACAATGATTGTGAAGTTCCTCCACTGTTAATTCAACATTTTATTGAAAACTCGATTAAACATTCTGTAACAACAGATAAGCCTATCCATATTTTGATAAACGTATTTGTTACAGAATATGTAAAAAACACCTCTTTCTTAAATATTGTGATACGTGATACAGGAGAAGGATTTACAGAAGAGATGTTATCAAAACTTAATCAAGGGATGGAAGTTAATGACGAAGGAGAAAGTCATATTGGAATTTGGAATGCCTTTCATCGATTGCGAATTCTCAATGGTGATAGCGCAACAATTAAATTTGTAAATGGTGAGGATAAAGGTGCGATTGTTAAAATAAAAATACCTGTTCAAAGGAATCTATAGTTTTAGGAGGCCCACATATGTACAAGTTATTAATTGTTGACGATGAGTTTCATGCAGTTAGAGCAATAGAATCAAGTTTAGATTGGATGAGTATTGGGATTACATCTGTTTTCACAGCTTATAACATTAGTAAAGCTAAAAAAATTATGGAAAGCCAAACCGTAGATTTAATTCTAACTGACATTGAAATGCCGCGTGGCTCCGGGCTAGATTTTCTTCGGTGGGTTAGGGAAGCAGGCTATGAAGCGGAAGCTGTTTTTATCACTTGTCATTCAGAATTTGATTATGCTAAGCAAGCAGTTTCCTTAGGAAGTTTAGATTATTTATTAAAGCCTGTTAACCATGAAGACTTGAAAAGTGTTTTACATAAAGCTGTTGAAAAAATTGTAACAAGAAAAAATGCAAAAACGTTTAATGATAGATACCAGTATTATTACAACTTGTGGTCGAGGTCAAAGCCAATGATTATTAATAGCTTCTGGACAGATTTACTAACCAAAGAGATTCCCTCGAAGTTTCAACAGATCCAACAAGAATTGCTGCGTTATGGTTTGACTTATTCAGACATAATGAACTTTACTCCTATATTTATTAAAGTACGAAGGTTTCATAAAAAGTTAACAGTTGGCGAACAAAAAATACTTGAGTATGGAATTGGACAAATGGCTTGTGAAATGATTTCTCAAGAGCATGTGGAAAGTATTTTATTTGTTCAGTTGAGAATCGGAGAGATTGTAGTTCTTCTGGAATCAAAAAAAAGGAATCTAAAAATCTATAAGGACGTAAGTTCACTTATTGATAAAGTTAGTGATTATTTTTATTGTGATTTAAATGGATATATAGGAGAAGGGGTTCGTATTAATGAAGTATCAAAGATGACTGAGAAATTATTTGAGTTGGATTATCATACCACTTCACGCATTAATAAAGCTATTGATATAGGCGAACTGCCTTTGAAGAAAGAAAAACAAAGTCCAGTGGATATGACCGGGTGGGAAAAATTGCTTGAACATGAAGGGAAAGAAAAAATAATTCATGAAATTTATCATTATCTAAAGCAAGCAGTTGATAAAAAAGCAGTTAGTCCAGATTGGTTACAACAATTTTTTCAGGATTTTTTGCAAAAAATATATTATGTCATGCAAATTAAAGGTTTAGAAGCTCATTTGATTTTAGCAGACGAAGATTTAGAGCAGGAAAGAGCAGTTGCAACTCGTTCTGTTACAGATTTGAAAATATGGATTGAATCAATTGTTAACATTATGGTAGAAAAAATGAAAGAGGTCGATGGCAGCCAATCAGTTGTTGAAAAAGCAAAGCATTTTATTTCAATGAATTTAGAACATTCCTTGTCACGTGAAGAAATTGCAAATCAAGTTTATTTAAATGGTGACTATTTATCACGACTTTTTAAAAAGGAAACTGGATATTCTATTTCCGAGTTTATATTTAAAGAACGTATGGAAATAGCGAAAAAAATGCTTGAAACAACAAATGTTCATATGAGTATAATTGCAGATTCAGTTGGGTACGGTTCCTACTCGCATTTTTCGAAAATGTTTAAAAAAGCGACAGGTCTTAGTCCTCAAGAATATCGAATACTGGTGAGTGAAGAATAGGGGTAAAGGATGAGAATATTTCGAATATCAGTTATGATATGCTTCGTTGCTGTTTTTTTGGGGTGTGCGAAAAGTGAGGATGTGAATAGAGATGAGTCTAATAGTTCTTATCCTGAGCTTAATCTAGCTTATTGGGGCACCGATGATGAAAAGCTGGAAATAATAGAAGCTGAAATCAATCAAATTGTTAAAGAAGAAATAGAAGCAACTGTTAATCTCATGCCTCTATCTGCTAGTCTATCGAATTATTCTAACCAGGTAAATAGGATGCTATTTGGAGATGATAAACTAGATATTTTACTTGTTAGTCCATATATGGACCTAAATAAAATAGTTAATGAATTATTGCCAATGGATCAATTACTAAAATTGCATGGACAAGACATAACAAAAGCTTTGGGCAAAGAAGTATTGGATGCTGTACGTTTTGATGGGAAGTTGTACGCTTTACCCGGATTAAGGGATTTCGCTGAATACAATGGTTTGTTGTTGAGACAAGATATTCTTGATGATTATAAAATTAGCGTGGGTTCGCTTCAATCGTTTGATGATTTAGAAGAGGTTTTCGATATAATAAAAGCAAACGAACCTAATATAAAGTTGGTTTCACCTCAACTTGGGAATCAGACGATGTATCGAGCAATGTCCAATGGAACTTATGATCCTCTTTCCGACCATATCGGTGTTTTACCAAATTACGATAATAATTTTAAGTTGATTAATTTATTTGAAAGTCAAGACTATCAGGAGTATCTTAATCGTATTAGAGAATGGTATTTGAATGGGTATTTTGATTATGAGGTTGTAAAAGAAGATAATTCTGGTTTGAATTATATGAGGACAGGGGAGTTATTTTCCTATTTTAGCGCAATGAAACCAGGGATTGAAGATCAAGAATCAAATCTGGCTAACACAGAGTTGGTATCCGTTCCTTTATCAGAGCCTATTCTATCTTCCGGTGTAATTATGAAATTTATGGTTGCTATTACGAGAAAATCTGAACAACCTGTTTTAGCAACGCAATTACTTAATCTGCTGTATTCTAATAAAGAAATCATCAATCTGATTTATTACGGATTAGAAAATGAACATTACACAAAGGTGGATGAACAAACCATATCTTTTCCTGAAGGTGATCGCACGCAAAAAGATTACTACTCATTTAATAGCTGGATATTAGGAAATCAATTTATCTCCTACGGATGGGCAAATATGGAGAGAAATATATGGATAGAAATGGAGCGTTTCAACAAAAAAGCCAAACGTTCGAAAGCATTAGGATTTAAATTTGATGTTTCTCCTGTGGAAATGGAATGGATTGCAGTAAATAATGTCATTTCTCAGTATATCCCTAATCTGGAGAACGGCCTCTTGGATCCCGAAGAATATTTACCTCTATTTAAAGAAGAGCTCGATGCTGCTGGAATTGATAAAGTCATAGATGAAAAACAAAGACAGTTTGATATGTGGTTAGTTGATCAAAATGCAGACAATAATTAAAAAATTCGTTTGTATGAAAGATGCTCAAGAGATTTTTAAATCTTTTGAGCATCTTTTTTTAACGTTTTAAAAAAGAATTTACAAGTAGTCAGAATGTTGTAAATAGTCGTTAGAGCATAAGGAATAGGTCGTGATTGTTATATGTTATAAATTTTCTGACTGTTACAATAAAAATATAGTCGTCAAACACTGTTTAGGCTAACTTTTCTGATTATCAATTTCAAGAGAAATGCTGCAACACAAACTAAAGGAGGTAGAAGGAAATGACAAAAAAATTAAAAACTGTATTCTTTTTAGCTTTAATATCTATGGTAGCGTTTTCATTTAGTGTGTCTGCGCAAGAAAACAGTATTAGTAATGCAGCTAAGGAAACAAATGAAAAAGAAGAAACATATCAAACGGTGATTGAAATTGAAGATTGGGGTGCAGTGGTTACAGAGGTCATTGTTGAATTAGGGAAGCCAGTACCCAAAAATGCAGTAACCGAGGATACTTTCGATGTCCATGTATCAAGAAGTGATTCCAATATGCCTGAGCAATACTCAAATTTAGGAGACGGTTATCGAACAGTAACGGAAGCATTTGTTGCTGATAAAGATGGAAATGCCATTGAAAACGGAAGAGGCAAATATGCTGTACTAAAAATGGAAATTGGACCGGAAATATCATTGGGTTCAGCATTGAACTATGACTGGAATCAAACTGGAAGAAATCATTGGGTAGATTATCAATATACTATTACACAAGTAAAGGATATTGAGATTAATTCAGGTTCCATTTCAGGTTTAGTAATCGATACATTTGGAGGTGAAACTCGTAAGCTTGTAGAGGACTTCTCGGCTGGGGAAGGGACTTATGATGATGTTACATTAACATATGCCGATTTTTCTCCAGAAAAAGATAAACAACAAAATCCATTAATTATCTGGTTACATGGTGGCGGTGAGGGTGGAACTGATCCGACCATTCCACTTTCAGCAAATAAAGCAGTTAACTTTATTACAGATGATATTCAGGCGTATTTTGATGGAGCTTACGTATTAGTGCCACAGACACCTACTCGTTGGATGGAAGGTTTTGAAGGGTCTGCAGACGGTACTTCAGTCTATAAAGAAGCGCTGATGTCATTGATCGATGATTATGTTACTAGTAACCCTGATATTGATCCAAATAGAGTCTATATCGGTGGAGCATCAAACGGTGGCTATATGAGCTTACTTATGACTCGCGATTATCCGGATTACTTTGCGGCATCGTTTCCAGTAGCAGAAGGTTTAAGTGATGATTTAATTTCAGATGCAGACATAGAGAATTTAGCACAAACGCCAACTTGGTTCGTTCACGCTAAAAATGACCCTACTTTAAATCCGAATAACAATACAATTCCAACTTATAATCGGTTAGTCGAAGCTGGAGCTGATGTTCACATTTCTTTGTTTGAAGATGTGCACGATACTTCGGGTTTATACACTGAGGATGATGGTTCACCATACCAATACAATGGACATTGGTCATGGATCTATTTGTACAACAACGAGGCAATAGCAGAAATTAATGGAGTAGATACTACAATTATGGAATGGATGGCCGCTCAAAGTAAATAAAAAACGCTATATGAAGAAATAATTGTTGCTGGAGTCATTCACCGGAATTGGGATATCATATCACTTAAGCATTCTTGAGGCCCCGAAGGAAAATGTGTTTGCTGAATTTATGTATAGATTTCAGTAATGGAATAATCCTTCGGGTCTCAACTTTAGTGAAGCAAAGCAGAGGGTATTGCTATCCTCTTAAGGGTAGGCAATACCCTCTAAATAGAAAAGGGGAGAAAATAATGAATAAAAAATTGGGTTTTACGTTGCTGACACCATTTATCTCACTCATGGTATTGACTGCATGCGGTTCGGACGAAGAGAGTTCCTCAGAAGGGAATACTGAAAACACAGCGAACAGCAATGTCGAAGATGTGGAAAGTGAGAATGAAGTTAATAATTCAGCTGAAAACGAAGGTAATTCTAACACAAATCAAGGTGAAACAGATTATGAAGGAGAACTTGAAATTTTCAGTTGGTGGACTGGTGCTGGTGAAGAAGACGGACTTCTAGAATTAATTTCTTTGTTTGAAGAGAAACAGCCTGGTGTTTCCGTTATAAATGCAGCAGTTGCTGGTGGTGCAGGTACAAATGCACAAGCGGTTCTAGCGAGTCGTATGCAAGCTAATGATCCTCCAGAAACTTTCCAAGTACATGGTGGTGCCGGATTGAATGAATCATGGGTTGCAGCCGATATGATGGAGCCATTAAATGATTTGTATGAGCAAGAAGGATGGATGGATGTATTTCCAGAAGGCTTAATAGATATGGTTAGTGTTGATGACAATATTTACTCAGTACCTGTAAATATTCATAGAACAAATGTAATGTGGTACAATACAGCAATTTTTGAAGACAATGGGCTAAGTGTTCCAACTACGTTTGATGAATTTTTTGAAGTAGCTGATGAATTAGAAGCGCTTGGAATTACACCTCTTGCTCTAGGTGATACAGAGCCTTGGACTGCCACACATCTTTTAGAGACAGTTCTAGTAGGTGTATTAGGACCAGAAGAATACGAGAAATTATGGACAGGAGAGCTTGCATTTGATGAACCTTCTGTTGAAGAAGCGGTAGAGACATTTGGACGTATGCTTGATTATGTCAATGAAGATCATAGTTCTCGTAACTGGCAGGATGCTTCTCAACTTGTTGCCAATGGAGAAGCTGCTATGAATGTGATGGGGGACTGGGCAAAAGGTTATTTTGTTAATGATTTAAATTTAGAACTTAGAGAAGACTTTGGATGGGTAACAACACCAGATACAGAAGGCGTGTTTATACTTAACACAGATACTTTTGGACTACCAAAAGGTATAGACAACCCAGAATTAGTAAAAGAATTCTTGTCTGTTCTTGGTTCAGTTGAAGGTCAAGATGCATTTAATCCTTTAAAAGGTTCGATTCCTGCTCGTACTGATGCAGATTTATCCAATTATGATGAATATGGTGTAGAAACGATTGAAGATTTTAATAGTGATATACAAGCACCTTCACTAGCGCATGGTGCGGCGGCATATGAAGGTATTGTGACCGATATTCATCAAGCTGTTAACATTTTTGTTACGCAGAGAGATAATGACCAGTTTATTGAGTCTCTAAATATGGCTATCGAGAGATAAAGAAATTCATCAAAAAAAGAAAAGAGGATGAGGAATCTCCTCTTTTCTCTATTAGTAAAGGAGACAAACGTATGAGTCAACCTAAAGAGACTGGGAGCTCTTCTCGATCAACTAATGTGACAAATTCTCTGGTGGGTCGAATAAAAAGAAAAATAAAGTTAAATGTTGATCAGGTTATTGCATTCCTTTTTATCATACCTTCAATAGTCTTTATTGGTGTTTTTGTTTATGGGTTCATCGGATGGACTGGATACGTTTCATTAAGTAATTGGAGTTCAATCGTTCCGGACTTCTCATTCGCAGGTCTAAAAAACTACATCTATTTATTCAATGATTTTAGATTTCAGGCGGATCTACGAAATACCTTGTTTTTCACGATTCTCTTCATAGGTTCTGTAATTGTTATTGGTTTATCACTCGCAATTTTACTTGATCAAAAAATAAAAGCGGAATCACTATTTCGAAACTTATTTTTCTTTCCGATGGCTTTGTCATTTGTTGTAACTGGTGTTGTTTGGCAATGGTTATTACACCCGAGCACAGGTATAAATTTATTCTTAGAGAAGTTTGGATTAGATTCCCTTTGGTATACGGATACGACGATTATTCCAGCTATAAATATTGGTAAAATTGAATTTGGAATTCCTGTTGCAATGATCGCAGTAACTATTGCAGCTGTTTGGCAAATGTCAGGCTTTTCACTTGCTATGTATTTAGCGGGTTTGCGAGCAATTCCAGAAGAGGTTCGTGAAGCTGCAAGGATCGATGGAGCTAGTGAATTTCAAATTTATCAAAAAATAATTATGCCTTTATTAACCCCGATCACGATGAGTGTTGTAATTATTATGGCTCATATATCACTGAAAATCTTTGATCTCATCTATGCTATGACCGGACCTGGTGCGAATTTTGTTACGGATGTTCCAGGAATGTATATGTTTGAAACAACATTCCGAGCAAATAATTATGCAAATGGAGCGGCAATTGCCATTATAATGCTTGTATCTGTAGCTATATTCATTGTTCCTTATTTGATTTCAAGTAGAAGGAGTGCTTCATAATGCTACAAAGTCCGATGATAAAACGCTCATTCTTATATGCAGGTCTAATCATCATGAGTTTATTTTGTTTAATACCAGTTTATGTAATGTTCCTTACTAGTATAAAACCTCTGGATGAAATTAATTTATCTCAAATGTGGGAGTTTCCCAGTTCGATGGATTTAAGTAGTTATGTACTAGCTTTTGAAAGATTAGCACCTAACTTTCTTAACACCTTCTATCTTGTAATACCAGCTACCATTCTGTCTGGATTATTTGGTTCAATGAATGGTTATGTTTTAGCAAAATGGAAATTTAAAGGCTCAGAATGGATCTTCACGGCGATTTTGTTCGGGATGTTTATTCCATATCAAAGTATATTAATCCCTCTTATTCAATTTTTAAGAGAAGTAAATTTGTATAATACAATACCAGGGTTGATTTTTACCCATGTTGTTTATGGTATTCCTATTACGACGTTGATGTTCCGCAATTTCTATGCAAGTATTCCAGATTCAATGTTGGAATCAGCAAAGGTGGACGGGGCGGGGTTTGTAAGGATTTATAGAGAAATAATTTTCCCTCTTTCCATAACGGGGTTTGTAGTTGTAGGAATATGGCAGTTTACAAACATTTGGAATGAATTCTTGTTTGCAGTTTCCATAACGTCAACTACAAATCAACCAATAATGGTAGCTTTGCAAAATTTATCGGGAAGTCAAATTGTCCAATGGAATGTGCAAATGGCAGGAGCACTCTTAGCAGCCTTGCCAACACTACTTGTTTATATTATTTTAGGTAAATATTTTGTCAAAGGGCTTCTTGCTGGTTCTGTTAAAGGATAAATAAAGCTGTTTATAGTGGTTAAAATCAGCTTTATTTTATAAAAGTTATTAGTAGATAACAAATCTAGTTTGAAATATAACACAAACTAGATTTGGTTGATTACTTTAGAATAATATGACCAAAGATGTACATACCAAAATTAGAATTAATTAAATTTGAAAAACTCGTTTGTGATGAAAAATAAGACTGCTTGCCGTGGGAGTGGTCACTCAATCAAGGAAACAAGTATTTTTGAAATATAGAATATATAAGGTGTTTCAGAAGATATTTAAATCTTTTGAAGCACCTTATTAGTTTTTAGAATCTCACTGTACATGAGCAAATAAGTTAATCGATGTAGGGTGTTACCGTGAATTGGAACCAAGATTTAAAAATGTCATTAAAGTATAAGGAATAGGTCGTGAATGTTATATTTAATATATTTTGAGACTGTTATGATTATTTTATATTCAATATAAACTAAATTCTTAGTTAAGGAGGCTAGTTTTTCTGGTTAATAACTTTAAGAAGATTGCCTAAAGCCCGGGAAACTTTCTAGTAGAATCTTACAAGTTTATGTAAGCGTGAACAAAAAAAGAAAAAGGAGTGGTATAATGCAAAAAAAGTGGAAAGTACTTACGTCTGTTGCGCTTAGTGGATCATTAATGATGTCTAGTCTTCTGATTGACACATCTTTAGTTTATGGACAAGAAGACGAGAATCCTCCTCAATTAACAGGGGAAAAGGCCATTAATGAGGTTGTTAATGCTATGACCTTAAAGGAAAAAGCAGCGTTACTTGTCGGTGGTAATAAAGAAGTATTAGAAGAAATTGATAATGAAATCATAGGAAATCAAGCTACTAGAGTGCCTGGAGCCGCCGGACAAACGCAGGCAATCCCAAGACTCGGAATTCCGTCGATTGTTTTAGCTGATGGTCCTATGGGTGTCAGAATAAATGCGACTCGAGAAAATGATGAAAACACATATTATGCTACAAAATTTCCATCTCCTAACGTTTTAGCCTCAACGTGGGATACAGACTTAGTTTATGAAGTAGGAGAAGCGACAAGTCATGAACTAGAAGCATATGGTATTGATTTGCTCCTCGCTCCAGGAATGAATATCCAAAGTTATTTGTTAAATGGAAGAAACTATGAATATTTTTCGGAAGACCCTTATTTAACTGGAAAGATGGCTACCGAGCTTGTAAATGGAGTTGAAGATCAAGGTATTGGTACGACGATTAAACACTTTGCGGCATATAACCAAAGAAATGATAACAATATTGATTCAATAGTTAGTCAAAGAGCGCTAAGAGAAATATATTTAAAAGGGTTTGAAATGACTGTCAAGGAGGCTGATCCTTGGGCCATTATGGATTCTTACAATAAAATTAATGGTACATGGGCCACAGAAAGTGAAGATTTACTCACTTCTATTCTAAGAGAAGATTGGGGCTTTAACGGTTTCGCTATGACTGACTGGGAATTTGGGAGCAGAGACATAGCGAAACAGATGATAGCAGGAACTAACCTTCTAATGCCAGGAAGAACAAGTCAGTCAGAAGCCATAGTCGATGCAGTTAATGATGGAGAACTTAATGAAGAAATATTAGACCGAAATGTAACAGAGATGTTAGGAATTATTGTACAAACTCCTACATTTTTAGGTGAAGAACCTTCGAATGATCCTAAATTAGAAGAAAACGCAAAAATCGCAAGACAAGCAGCAGCAGATGGAATGGTATTATTGCAAAATGAAGAAGAGACATTGCCTTTGCAGAGTGATTTGAAAGTATCACTATTTGGTACACCACAGATCGAAACGATGACAGGTGGTAGAGGAAGTGCTCTTGTTCGCTCACCATACCAATTAGGTATACCAGAAGGATTACAAAACGCAGGCTTTACTCTCAACCAAGACTTGTACGATAAATATGAAAATTATATTGATGAATTAAGAGCAACAGATGAATACGAGCAAACTCCAGGAAATTTCTTTGAATCAACATTACCTACTCTACCCGAAATGGATGTTGAAGAAGAGGCTGCATTAGCAGCAAAAGAATCTGATGTTGGTATTATTGTTTTATCGTCGGAATATGGAAGTTACGGTAATGATCGTTCATTAGAGGATTTCTATCTATCGGAATCAAAGGAAGATATGATCAAAAATGTTTCCGAGGCTTTCCGAAACGAAGGAAAACCTGTAATTGCAATATTGAATGTTGAAGGTCCATTAGAAGTTGAAAGCTGGAGTGACCAAGTCGATTCAATTTTACTTTCTTGGCAACCAGGACAAGAATTAGGAAACGCAGTTGCTGATGTTCTAACAGGAAAAGTTAATCCATCTGGTAAACTTGCCCAAACATTCCCTGTGGATTATGAAGACACATCTTATTCAGAAACATATCCAGGCGTAGACCAATATATTTATGAGGAAGATATATATGTTGGTTATCGTTATAACACAACATTTGATGTGAAACCGGCTTACGAATTTGGTTATGGATTATCCTATACTAAGTTTGAATATGATAACGTTCGAGTGAATCGTAATGGTAGTTTCAAGGATAAAATTACGGTATTTGCGACAGTTGAGAATACTGGTGACGTTGCTGGTAGGGAAGCTGTTCAAGTCTACGTCCATGCACCGGACGGTAAAATGGAAAAACCAGAATTGGAATTGAAAGCTTTTGATAAAACAAAAGAATTGCGACCTGGTAAAAAACAAAATTTGAAATTTGATTTAGATGCTAAAAATCTAGCTTCTTTTGATGAAGATTTATCAGCTTGGGTTCTTGAAAAAGGAGAATATGAAGTTAGAGTTGGTGCATCATCGGAGGAAATTAAAGGTACGGCTAGTTTCACAGTAAAAGAAGATGTCATTGTGGAAGAAGTAAATGACGCATTGGCACCTCAAATAGAATTTGATCGATTATCTAAGTTCAATAAATAAACATTGATGCTAAAAGCTTTGACATTGCCTTAAAAGACTAAAAATCTTTTGAGGCAATGTTTTTATCAGTTTAACGACATGTATGCTTATCTTATTTTTAAGATAGATATTTAAATTGAGAATCGGGTGGTTTGGTTCTATTAATAACCTATTAATAGATATCTCGGGTAATTTTAAGTCCACGGCCTAGACAAGTTCTACATCACTTGATGTGAAAATCTATACTGGTGTGGCGTTGTTCCGATTGTTTTTTTTAATAAATGAATAAAGTAAGATACATCTCCAATCCCCACTTGTTCCCCGATTAATTCGACAGAGTCATTATTCATTTGTAGTAAATGACAGGCTTGCTTAATTCTTCGAATAGTTATGTATTCAGTTAGGTTACTTCCAGTTTCTCGTTTAAATGTCCGAGAGACATAGGACTTAGATAAATGAAGCTCAGTTGATAGTTTTTGCAAATCAAAGGTTTCCGTGTATTGTTCTTCTATCCATTGCATGATTGTTTCCGAATATCGAAGTGAACGTAATTTATTTTGATGAAGGGAGGTTTCTAGATCCTGAGTGTTTATGCGGATGCAAGAAAGGATTTGCATAAGAAAAAGCTGACAATCTTCCTCCCAGTGATTCGTTGTAATGGATTGTTCAAAAGCCTTAAACATCTCAGCAACATAATGGGAACGATCGGATAAATCAAATGCTTGTTTTTCATATATACCATTCTGTAATCGATATAATAAGGTATTAAGACCTGGGAATGAATGTAAATTCTTCCCCTGAGATATTGGATCAAACATGTACCTTATGTAACTGAAAAGGTTGGAAAAAGAAAAGCATACCTGGTTTAAGTTCGTATGTCTGTTGGTTAACAATGACACGTCCTTGTCCCCGATGAACGAATAAAAATTCACAGCCTTGGTGCCAGTGGTAGAAGCCTCTAAAGTTATGATCTGATATTCGACGATAAATCCAATGAAAAGGCTTTAGATCAAACAATATAGGTTCAAATAAACGGTTCATCATAGCCCTCCTAATAGAACAACAGATTCATATTATTAGTTATTATACAACAACTTTTATTCTATTAGCGAAGTTATACTAAATTTATTAACTCAAATAGGAGGAATATCATGTACAAGTTTAATCAACAAGAGATTTTAAAAAAACTTGAAGAAAAAGTTGAACGTATGGTAGATCAAATGGGGAATAAATCACCACATGTAGCGGCGTCTGATGGAGTTTACGATGATATGCCCCATGCTTGGTGGACATCAGGTTTTTGGCCTGGTTTGTTGTGGGTAATATATGATATGACTGACAACGAGAAGTTTAAGAATGCTGCAATGCGTTGGGATGAGGAATTACAAAACTGCTTTTCTGAGCACCCTATTAAAGTGGATCATGATGTAGGATTTCAATTTCTACTAACTGCTGTGATGAAACATGAAATTCTAGAAAGCGAGAGTAGCCTTGGAATAGGAATTGAAGCATCAAACTATTTAGCGGGACGTTATAACCCAGTTGGAAAGTTTATCCGCGCATGGAATGGTGATAAAATAGGTTGGGCGATTATCGATTGTATGATGAATCTATCATTATTATTTTGGGCAAGCAGTGTAACTGGAGATCCTAGATATAAACAGATTGCTACCCTTCATGCGGATACTATATTGAAGCATGGGATTCGAGAGGATGGATCAGTTTGTCATATATTATCATTTGATCCTGTGACAGGTGATTTTATTGAATCTATTGGTGGTCAAGGTAATGCAACAGATTCTGCATGGAGTAGGGGAAATGCATGGGCGATTTATGGATTTGCTAATACCTATCGACATACAGGAGATTCTCGTTATTTAAGTGCCGCTAAAAGGGTCGCACATCATTTTATTGCTGGTCTTCCAGAAGATTTTGTACCATATTGGGATTTCAGGTTAACTTCAACCGAAAATGAACCTAGAGATACTTCTGCAGCAGCTATTGCCGCTTCTGGGTTACTAGAAATTGCTGAATTGGTACCTAGTAATGAAAGACGAATATATGCAGATGCTGCAACAAACATATTAGCTTCTTTAACTGAAAATTACGGGACTTGGGAGCAGCCAGACCATCAGGGAATACTCGTTGGAGGAACTGGACATAAGCCGGCAAATGACAATATAAATGTTTCTCTCATATATGGTGATTATTATTATATTGAAGCGATCGCTAAACTAAATGGTTGGGAACGACGCATTTTTTAATAGTTAGTGGCAGAAGAGCTAGGGTGAATTTTTTCCTATTCCTATACCCGGGACAATTCCATGAAATAATAAAATAGTTTGAGGTGGATATGATGTCAGTATTACAAAATAACGACCGAAAGTTCTGGCTCGATTCGATGTTGAAAATAGCAAGCCCTATTCTGCTACATTTGAATAATAGAACTTTAAAACAAGAAATGCCAGTAGAGATGCAAGAAGGAACCAATCGTGAGAAATTTTCGCATCTTGAGGCATTATCTCGATTATTAGTAGGGATGGCACCTTGGTTAGAAAGGGTAAGTGAGGATGGAGAGGAAGAAATTCTTCGCTTGAAGTATGCTGAGCTTGCAAGGGCAGCAGTTGATGCGGGAACGGATTCAACATCACCGGATTATATGAACTTTTCGGATGATTTTCAACCCATTGTAGATACTGCTTTTCTTGCTCATGCTATCTTGAGAGCGCCTACAGAGTTGTGGGAAAAGCTTGATGATAGGGTTCAGAAAAATGTGATTACAGCAATAAAAGCTACAAGAACTAGAAAGCCTATTTTTTCTAATTGGTTATTGTTTTCAGCTGTAATTGAAGCGTTTTTACACAAAGTAGGAGAAAAAAGTTGGGACCCAATGCGAATTGATTACGCGATCAAACAGTTTGATCAATGGTACCTAGGGGACGGAATCTATAGCGATGGTCCAGAATATCACCATGATTACTACAACAGCTTTGTCATTCACCCCATGCTAGTAGATGTAATTGAAACAGTCGGTGAAGAGTATAGGGAGTGGACAGCACTTAAAGAGTCGATCATAAAGAGGTCTCAGAGATACGCTGTTATTCAAGAGCGAACCGAGGGCCCCTACTAAGCTTTATTCCGGTTTTGGTTACAGGTATTTTGTATGGTTTAGCTATGGATTATAAAGTGTTTCTTGTATCCTCTATGCGTGAATCATATATTCATGGTCTCTGTATTTTCAGGTTTTATCTTTACTGATGACATCATGATAAAACAAATAGGGTTTGCTCTTGCTATTGGGATCTTGATTGATGCATTTCTGATTAGAATGATTTTTGTACCAGCAGTTATGTCTATGTTTGGTGACAAAGTTTGGTTGTTACCAAAATGGTTAGATAAACTTTTACCCAACTTAGACATTGAAGGAGAAAAATTAATTCAAGAACTTGAGAAGGATAGCAAATTAAAAAAGAAAAATGGATGAAAAAACAGAGGGTGGTCTTTTGACCATCCTCTGTTTGTATTTCTGGTGAGAAATGACAAGCGAAAAAATAAGAGTTCTCAGAAGCCATAGACTCTATTGACAAGCAGAATCCTTTAATTTATGATTGAGAATGAATCTCAATACCAATTATAAGGGGTAAATGATATGTCAAACAGAATAAACAAAAAACAAACTATTTTAATGCCTTTACTCTTACTAATTTCATCTTTGACTTTACTTGGTTGTACAGGTGAATCAGGAGAAGAGGAAACAGCAGCTTCAAGCACTGAAAATGAAAATACGATTACTCTAGCTTGGCCTAGGGATATAGGAGAACTGAATCCACATATCTATAATCCATCTCAGTTATTCTCTGTATCTATGGTATACGAACCTTTAGTTAGCTACCAAGATGGAGGAGAGTTAAAACCGCATTTAGCGGAATCATGGGAAATTTCCGAAGACGGAAAAGAATATGTATTCAACCTTCGTCAAGATGTGAAATTTTCCGATGGCACAAGTTTTAATTCCGAGATTGTGAAAAAGAACTTTGATGCTATATTGAAAGATGTTGATTTACATAGTTGGTTAGGATTTATACCGTTAATTGATCAAACAGAGGTCCTAGATGAGTATACGTTTAAATTAACATTATTGGAACCATATTATCCTACTATTCAGGAGTTAGCTGTTGTTCGGCCTGTCCGTTTCCTAGGGGAAGCAGGATTTCCTGAAGATAATGACACTTCAAAAGGTGTAGCAAAACCAGTCGGTACAGGCCCTTGGGTATTGGATGAATATAAGGTTGATGAATTTGCTACTTTCACACGTAATGAAAGTTATTGGGGAGAACTACCAGATGTAGAGAAAATTAAAGTCAAAGTCATTCCTGATGCGGAGACAAATGTGCTTGCTTTTGAAAAAGGCGAGTTAGACCTCATATACGGTGAAGGGGTTATCAACCTGGATTCTTTTAGACAATTAGAATCTACAGGTTCCTTTGAAACTAGTATTTCTGAACCGGTTGCTACTAGGCAAATAGTTATGAATACAAATAGAGAACTGCTTTCAGATATAAAGGTTCGTCAAGCATTACATTATGGATTTAACAAAGAAGCAATGGTTGATGGAGTGACATCCGGGTTGGAAGAAAAGGCTGACTATATCTTACCAACAAATATGCCATACACATCAAATGTGGATGTAACCGCGGTAAATTATGATAGTGAAAAAGCGGAACAATTACTAAATGAAGCAGGATGGAATTTACCGGAAGGGAAAGATATTCGGGAAAAAGATGGAAAGCCACTTGAAATCGAGTTAATGTATAATTCTGCTGAATCCATTCAAAAAACGATGGCGGAAACATTACAATCTGAGTGGGCGGCGATAGGTGTTAAATTAAATATTGTCGGGGTTGAACTTACGACTCAAGTTGAAAGATTTAAAGATAATGAGTTTGATATTAATTTCTTTAGTAACTATGGCGCTCCTTATGATCCACATACTTTTGTAAACATAGTTGCTACAGAAGGCTTTGGCTTTTACCAAGCGATTTCGTCTTATCCTAACAAAGATGAATTGTTGGAACAGATTGCTAAAGTTAAACAAACGACAGATGAAAATGAACGTCAAGAATTATACTCGGCAATTCTAGGTTCATTACAAGAGCAAGGTGCAATCGTACCTATTTCTTATATTAAGAAAATAGCAGTCTATCAAAAGGATGTCTCTAATTTCACATTCCCTGCTAACCGAGATGAACATCCATTTACGGGTATTAGTATCGAATAGTGAGCGACAGGAGATTTTCTTATGGGAACTTATATTTTGAAACGAATTCTGGCGATCATACCAATCTTCCTTTTGGTTACTCTATTAACATTTGGAATGATTAATTTATCACCAGTGGACCCTGCTGAGGCTTACTTAGTTGCTTCACATATCCAACCGACAGATGAGTTATTGGCCCAAAAAAGACAGGAATTTGGCTTAGACAAGCCGCTCGTTACACAGTATGTAAACACGATTATGAAGATCAGCCAATTTGACTTTGGTAAATCTTATATCACGAATAAACCTGTATGGGAAGAGGTTTCCTCCCGAATGCCAGCGACAATCCAATTAACATTTGGGAGCCTCTTCATCGCGATAGTAGTAAGTATTCCTCTTGGGTTTTTAGCCGGTATAAAGAAAAATAGTGCAATTGATCACTTTAGCCGTATTCTCTCTTTTATTGGGGCATCCATACCTTCCTTTTGGCTCGGATATTTATTCATATTTTTCTTTTCTGTTAAACTTGATCTTTTCCCAGTAGAAGGTATAGGAACATGGAAACATCTAGTTTTACCTTCTTTAACTCTAGCGCTACCATTAATAGCTTTATATACGCGACTTTTACGTGCAAGCGTTCTTGAAAATCTACAAGAGCCATATATACTTTTTGCGCGGACGAGAGGCATTCAGGAAAAAGCGATAATGGGAAAACATGTCTTGAAAATTGCCATTTCACCTATGATTACGGGACTTGGAATGAATTTAGGGAAATTGATGACTGGTACCATAATTGTTGAGGCGGTCTTTTCGTGGCCAGGGTTCGGGCGGTATTTTATTGAGGCTATTTTTAACCGTGATGTCCCTGTAATTCAATGTTATGTGCTGTTAGCCGCGGCTATATTCATTTTTAGCAATCTTATTATCGATCTTTTGCAAATGTATATTGATCCACGTATTTCTAGAAAAGGAAGGCAACATCAATGATTGCAAAGATTCGTATTCTATTAAAAAGCGAAAAAGTGATTGTCCTTTGTTCTGTAATATTATGTGTACTCTTTTTCATTGCTATTTTTGCTCCATGGCTCGTACCTAATGACCCGACTTTTGTTAATTTAGCTGTTAAACTTCAGTCCCCTTCATTCGATTATCCATTAGGAACAGACCATTTAGGAAGATGTACGTTTTCGCGTATCTTATATGGTGCACGTATATCTCTAGGGTTTGCGTTATTGATTTTCATTTCATCTTTAAGTATCGGTCTGATCGTTGGTATTATTGCTGGTTATCGAGGTGGCTGGGTGGATCAGCTGTTAATGAGATTTGGTGATGGTGTAATGGCATTTCCAAATCTTTTGCTTGTTCTCGGTTTAGTGGGGATATGGGGAGCTGGTCTTAAACAAGTCATCTTAGCATTAATTTTTGTGCAATGGGTTTACTATGCAAGAGTCATCCGCGGAATGGTCCTAAGCCTGAAAGAACAAAACTATATTACTGCAGCTAGAATTAGTGGTTCTTCTCAATGGACGATTATGAAGAAACATGTCATTCCCAATGTCCTTCCACCGCTAGCAGTAATGGGAACATTGGAAATGGGTTGGGCTATTATGGATTTATCCTCCATGTCTTTTTTAGGTTTAGGCGTGCAACCTCCTACTCCAGAGTGGGGAGCGATGATTCATGAAGGGAAATCTTATATTAGGACAAATCCAGAACTAATGCTGTATCCAGGCTTAATGATTATGCTCGTAGTCATTACCTTTAATTTATTGGGCGAAGCACTATCGGAACGTTTTGGGATTAAACGTCGGTAATACACAGAAAAGGAGGGATGAATAGTGGAATCGAGTAAGCGTAATATTTTAAATGTCAAAGACTTACATGTTGAAGTGAAAACGAAAGATGGTATATCTACACTTGTTAAGGATATTAATTTTGGTATTGAAAAAGGGAAGATACTGGGGCTTGTTGGGGAAAGTGGTAGTGGTAAAACAGTCACAAGTATGTCTATCCTACAGCTACTTGATCAGAAAAACATGGAAGTTCAAGGAAGCATTACACTTCAAGATAGAGAATTGAATGGTTTAGGGAACAAAGAAATGCGTGGTATTCGAGGGAAGGAAATTGCCTTTATTATGCAAAATCCGATGAATGCCTTTACTCCTGTTTTTACGATTGGCTATCAATTTGTTGAAACAATCAGGTCTCATACTTCATTAAATAAGAAACAAGCAATGGAGCTTGCCATTGATGTGATGAAAAGTGTAAACTTGCCAGAACCAGAAAAATTATTAAAAAAGTACCCTTTTCAATTGAGTGGCGGAATGCTTCAGCGTGTAATGATTGCTATGTCCGCTTGTTTACATCCCTCTGTTATTATTGCTGATGAACCAACTACAGCTCTTGATCTTCATAACCAATTATTAGTACTTCGCTTATTAGATAAAATTCGTTCTGAATATGGAACGTCTATTTTACTCATTTCTCACGATCTTGGTGTAATTTCGGAAATGGCAGATGATGTTATCGTGATGCAACATGGAAGAATTGTAGAAGCTGGGAATGTGTTTGAACTATTTGACAATCCACACCATGACTACACAAAGAAGTTACTTAGAACAAGGCCAACCTTAGATTATGAACAACCTATTACTCATATATTGTGACATTTAGAGTGTAATCTTTAAGGGGGGACCAATGCGCTTATTACAGGTAAACCGAGTGAATCATAGCTATAATTCCAAAAGATTTTTTAAATGGAAAGATCAGATTAATAATGCACTGATTGACATTTCCTTTTCAATTGAAGAAGGAAAGTGTTTAGGCTTGCTTGGCACAAGTGGAGCCGGTAAAAGCACCTTAGGGAAAGTTATTCTTGGCATACAACGTCCACAGCAAGGTCAGATTCTTTTTCAAGGACACGACATTTATAATGCCGATAAGCGAACTCGCCAAATGCTACGCCGGGATCTACAAGTTGTTTTTCAAGATTCATATTCAGCTGTTAACCCTCGCATGACAGCTGAACGTATTATAAGCGAACCATTAGAAAACTATGAAAAACTAACAGTAGGTGAACGAAGAAAAACAGTTATTTCCTTATTGGAACGAGTAGACTTAAGTGAAAAGGATTTAAAGAAATACCCTCACCAATTTAGCGGAGGACAATTGCAAAGGATTAATATTGCTAGAGCAATCTCTCTTAAACCGAAGTTAATCGTTTTAGATGAATCGGTTAGTAGTGTAGATATGGTTACACAAAGTTTAATATTAGACCTATTAAAGGGATTAAAAGAGGATTTCGGCTTATCATACCTTTTTATTACACATGATATTAAAGCCGCCTTTTCAATCTCTGATACTATTGGTGTACTTGAAAAAGGAGAATTAATTCAGATGTATGATTCAAAAGATCAGTTTTTTTCCTCCAAACACCCCGTAGTTATGCAAATGAAAGACTCCATTCTTGCTGAACACCCTCGTTTTCGTTCAATTTCAACTAGGGTTTAGTCTTGGGGCGTGCGGAGTACCTAAATTAAATGTGATGAAATTTCTTTGATATTAAAATATTAATAGTGCTTGCCCTTCTCAACTAAATCGATAGGGTAAGCACTTTTTTTATTTTGTAAAACTATATTGTGTTTTTTAGCGCATTCGACAAGGGTGAGGACCAAATCATTTATCAGAGGGCTCGAATCCGCTCTAGGCTGACGCTTTCCGCGGGCGATGCTTCAGTTCAGCCTCCTCGAAAAAGGCTAATTATTCATTAACCTTTTGAGTCACTCTCTTAATGCATATCACTTTTTTTATCTTCTTGGTCTATCACTTTAGGGACATGCTTGAAAATTTCCTGAGACTCAAGGAAATCCACTAAGCGACTAATCCAGTCAAAGTATTCTAACGATAGGTCAGAATTCTTCATATATGTTTTTGTTTCCTCTTTTAAGGAATCACTAGCCTGATCATCTTTTAATATTTCTTGAAGGTCTTGTTGAATCTTTCTTTCAATATTTTTATTTTTTGTAATTACTTCTTTCCAATTAGAGGTGAATAGAGAAATGAAGATTTGATAATAATCTCTTTCAACAGTGTAATAATCTTTGCGTGACCCTTTAACAAATGTTTTTTCTGCGATGTTTAAACGAACCATTTCTCTCAATACTTGGCTCATTCGAGTTTTACTCATGCCTGTCTTTTCTGATAGAGTCTCTAAGTCTAACGCCTTGCCCTCAAAATAGATAAATGCTATAACACGTCCGATTGTACCTGGGAAACCATATGACTTCATGTTTTCTGCAATTTGTTCAATTATTCTATTATTCACAGACTCTAACTTCTCTTCGCTATTCATATATCACCTTTCCCCCCTCGCCTTTAATTCCACTATGATTAAGGTTATCATAAATAAATTATCTTTAAAAGTTGGTAAATATAAAGGATTTCATCGTAAATCGACGATATTGTAAGAAGAACAACTTTGTACACCTTGTAAACTTATTAGTTTACGTTGTTTATACTATTTTAAGATTATATGGTGTTTTTAAAATAATTTATGTTTAGGTAGAATGAGGGAGTCGAACAAATCGAATCATTTAGCAGTTTAGGGGGAAGGCATTTGATACAGCTAAAGAAGATTAGCAAAGTCTATGACGATGGCTTTCAAGCATTAAAAGACATTGATCTCGTATTTGAAGAAGGGAAAATCAATGTGTTGATTGGTCCTAGTGGTTGCGGAAAGACTACTACAATGAAACTATTAAACCGTTTAACAGAGTATACAGACGGCCAAATTTTAATAGACGGTGAAAACTTAAAACAAATGAATCCAATTGAGCTTCGGCGCCAAATGGGTTATGTCATTCAAAGTATTGGCTTATTTCCGCATATGACTATTGCCGATAACGTAGGTACTGTACCAAAACTATTAAAGTGGGACAAACAGCGGATAAGGCAAAGAGTAGATGAACTACTAAAAATGGTTAATCTTGAACCAAATACGTTCAGAAACCGTTATCCAGGTGAATTAAGTGGTGGTCAGCAACAGCGAATTGGTGTTATTCGGGCACTTGCTGCAGAACCTTCTACTATTCTTATGGACGAACCTTTTAGTGCACTTGATCCAATTAGTAGAGAACAGTTGCAAGATGAACTTGTTCGTCTTCAAAAGGAAATTAATAAAACCATTGTTTTTGTGACACACGATATGGATGAGGCTTTGAAAATTGCCGATCAAATTATTTTAATGAAGGATGGCCAAGTTGTTCAAAAAGGATCACCAAGTGAATTATTAGCAAATCCAGCCAATAATTTCGTCAAGGAATTTATTGGTACGGAACGATTAGAGAATGCTAAATCATTGCCTCCGTTTCATGAGTTCATCCAATTAGATTATCCATCTATGTCATCTCAACATACGGTCGATGATGTTATAGAGATCATGATCTCGAGTAATGTGTCGGAAATTCCTATAGTAGACTCGGATGGGAAATATGAGGGGATTGTTAGTCTTTATAATGTTCTTGCAAACAAACAAGATAACTTAAAAGAGTTAATGGACACTCGAATTAAACCAGTATTGGATAACACAGATGTAAATACAGTAATGAAAGAGATGAACAAGAATCAAAATTCGATATTACCAATCATTTCAGAAACCCATAACTTGATAGGGATCGTGGATCGGAGTCGATTGTTTCAAGCTTTACACCAAATTTATGAGAGTAAGAGTGGTGAGGCATAAATGGAACCAATCATGGATTACCTGGCTTTTTGGCAGGAAAAGTATGGATCTATATTAGGGTATACCTACGAACATATGGTTATATCTTTTGTTGTTATTTTCTTATCGGTATTAATAACAGTACCGTTAGCAATTTACATGACAAAAATGAAAAGTGAGAAGATTAAAAATCTAATTTTCAATATCTCAAATGTTTTTCAAACGATTCCTACGGTTGCATTGTTAGCAATTATGATCCCAATTATGGGAATTGGATTTAAGCCAGCGGTTGCGGCATTATTTTTATATGCACTTTTGCCTTTATTACGTAATACTTATGCTGGAGTACAATCGATTGACCCAGCTATTGTCGAAGCAGCTAAAGGAATGGGATTTAGTACGTACCAAAGGCTTTTTAAAGTTGAACTGCCAGTAGCACTTCCTTATGTTATGTCAGGAATACGTGTAACTACCGTGTATATTATTAGCTGGACAACACTTGCTGCTCTTATTGGTGCAGGAGGTTTAGGTGACTTAGTGTTAGCGGGAATTGGCTATAACGATAAACATATGATTTTCACTGGTACAATCCTAGCTATTGCGATTGCATTACTTTTAGATTTATTTTTTGGGAAAATGGAAAGAAGGTTTTCTAAAGCCTAATATATATTAATAGAAGAAAAGGGGATTTTTAGTATGAGAAAGATGATTTTCAGTAGTTTATTTGCAGGAGTATTACTTACGGTTACAGGTTGTGATAATAGCAACTCTTCAGAGGGAGGACAAGTATTCGAATTTGGAGCACAGAAAAATACAGATCCAAAAATTGTCGCTCAAATCGTTAAACAATTAGTAGAAGATCAAACGGATCATGAAGTGAATATTACAGAAGATATACCAGCTAGTCCACAGGTAATGGCGGCAATTGATCGAGAAGAATTCGATTTTGCTTTACTATACTCTGGTGAAGTTTACAACAATCATTTTGATGAAGATGAAGTGGAATATTCTACAGATCCTGAACAAACAATTACACAAGCACAAGCTCTATTTGGGGAAGAATATAACATGAAATGGTATGACTCGATTGGATTTAGTAACCAGTATGGAATTGCTATCCAAGGTCAGTTTGCAGAAGAAAACAACATTACAACGATGACAGAATTAGGAGAATATGCAGAAAACCTTACACTTGGAACGGATAATTCCTGGATTGAACGTGCAAATGATGGATATCAAGGATATCAAGAAGCTTATGGGTACGAATTCGGAGATGCAAGAGGAATGGACGTAGCGTTAATGTATGCAGGTATTGAAAATGATGATTTAGATGTTGTAACAGCATACACAGTTGATCCACAAATTTTAGAATATGATTTGAAGCTGTTAGAAGATGATCAGAAATTTTTCCCGCCATATGACGCTTCATTAGTTGCAAGAAATCAAGTGATTGAGGAACATCCGGAAGTTAGTGAAATCCTCGACTCTCTTGTTGACTCAATTAGCACAGACGAAATGACAGCTTTAATTCATGAAGTAGATATTAATGAACGTAGCACAGAAGAGGTAGCTAGCGAGTTTTTACAGGAAAAAGGACTACTAGAATAATAAAAAAAGGTGATATGATATGAGCTTCATCACTGAATTAAGTCAGTATATGGTTGAAAACTACACAGAATTATTGTCTTTAACAGTTGAACATATACTAATGGTAGTCTATGGAATTGCGCTTGCACTTCTAGTAGGAATTCCATTAGGTATTATCGCTGCTAGATATGAAAAGTTGGCACCGTTTATTATTTCAATAACCAATATCCTTCAATTAGTCCCGAGTTTAGCGATGTTAGCTATCCTAATGCTCTATTTCGGATTAGGATTTCAAACGATGGTGATCGGCTTATTCTTTTACTCCTTACTTCCAATCGTAAGAAATACGTACGTTGGGATAAAAGAAGTTGATGACAGTATCATGGAGGCAGGTAAAGGGTCTGGTATGACTCCGATGCAATTGTTGGCCAAAGTTCAATTGCCCCTGTCCATCCCTTTTTTAATGGCTGGATTACGAGTTGCAGCTGTTATAGCTGTTGCAGTTGCTTGTATTGGCCCATATATTGGGGCCGGAGGTTTAGGTAAAGAAATTATTTCAGGAATCAGCCTCCAATCAGATGTTAAAATTTACGCTGGTGCAATCCCAGCAACATTATTAGCACTTATTGCCGACTTCATTTTAGGTAGAATTGAGAAAAAAGGTAAACAAAGAATAGCTTAAAGATTTTGTTAGTTTGAAGATTAATGAAAAAGTTAGTTAGAAAGGTTGTCTATATTGGTATTTAATATAAAAGATTCCGAGAAAAGGGAAATTAAAACAGATTACCCAAGAGAAATAAATAAAATTGAGAATGTGTGGATTCCGATGTCTGACGGTGCCAAATTGGCCGCAACGATATGGTTACCGAAAGATGCCGAAGAAAATCCAGTGCCAATCATTCTTGAATATCTTCCTTATCGAAAAAGTGATTTTACGGCTATTCGAGATTCCATTAGACATCCCTATTTTGCCGGTCACGGCTATGCTAGTATTCGCGTTGATATTAGAGGGGCCGGGGATTCTGATGGTATTTTACTCGATGAATATTTAAAGCAGGAACAAGATGATGCGTTAGAAGTGCTAGATTGGATAGAGAAACAGCCATGGTCTACTGGATCAGTAGGCATGATCGGGAAATCATGGGGAGGATTTAATGGCCTTCAGGTTGCATCCCGACAACATCCTGCGTTGAAAACAATTATTACTTTGTGCTCTACAGATGACCGTTATGCAGACGATGTTCATTATCGAGGTGGCAATGTATTAGCATCTGATATGCTTTGGTGGGCTTCAACTATGTTTGTCTACAACGCAAGACCGCAAGACCCTAAAGTCGTTGGTTCTAGTTGGAAAGAAAATTGGTTAGACCGATTGGAAAACACACCTCCATTTGTTGAAAATTGGATGCAACACCAACGCAGAGATTCCTATTGGAAACATGGATCAATTGGTGAAGATTATTCCGATGTCCAAATACCTGTCTTTGCTATCAGTGGGTGGCAAGATGGTTATACGAATGCTGTATTTAGATTACTAGAAAACTTACCGAATGAAAGTAAGGGCTTAGTCGGACCTTGGGCACATGAATATCCTGAAGTGGCAACACCTGAACCTGCAATTGGATTTTTACAGGAGTGTTTAAGGTGGTGGGACCAGTGGTTAAAAGGTGAAGATACTGGTATCATGAATGAGCCTAAATTGATATCATGGATTCAAGACAGTGAATTACCTGCTGTTAGCTATCCGGAAAGACCAGGTAAGTGGGTAGCTGATCAATCTTGGCCCCCTGAAAGTGTTAAGGAACAATCGCTTTGGTTGTTAGAAGATAAGCTAGTAAAGGAAGTCAAGGACGGGGAAACAATAAGTATTCCGAGTATACAGGAACATGGGTTTTACTCAGGAGTATTCTGTCCGTTTGGTCAACCAGGTGATCTGCCAGCTGACCAACGTCTTGAGAACGGAAAATCTGTTGTATTTACATCAGAGCCAATGCAAGGAACGGTGGATCTACTAGGACATCCAATTTTTAATGCTGAATTGTCTTCAGACCAGGAAAATGCATTAGTAGCAGTTAGATTATCGGACAAAGCACCAACAGGTGAGTCAACACTTATCAGTTGGGGAATGTTGAACCTGACACATCGTAACTCACATGAACATCCTGAACCATTGGAACCAGGGATGAAATATAAAATATCTGTTCAACTTGATGCTTTAGGACAACAAATACCTGAGGGGCATCGATTGGAAGTAGCGGTATCACCAAACTACTGGCCACAAGCATGGCCATCCCCAAAGCCAGTGACGTTGAGCATTTATTCGGGGAAAGATACAAACATCACATTGCCTATTAGAACGGCACAAGTGGAAGATGAATCATGTGGTCAGTTTAGCAGACCTGAAACAGCTGAGGTAATGGAAAAAGAAATTAAACGAACGGAAAATAGAACAAGAAGTGTGTCGCATGATTTGGTTAATGGAATTTGGACATTAGATGATTTCTCTGACGAGGGTGAAAGAAAATTACCTGTGAACGGCTTAGAGCATGGAAGCATCAATAAAAACACTTACACGATAAGAGAGAATGACCCACTGTCTGCTCGCGTAGTATGCGAATGGGAATTAACAGTTGGTCGAGACGAATGGCGAACTAAATTGAAAAGCTATAGTGAAATGACTAGTGATGAAACAACATTCTATTTAACTAATACAATGACGGCATTTGAAAATGATAAAGAAGTTTTTAATAAAACATGGAAGACAGATATTCCAAGAGATTTTGTGTGAAAAAGTTCCACGGTATAATTTTACCGTGGAATTTACTATATAAAAAAGAGTAACAAAATTGCTTATGCTTCTGTAAATGTATTGTTCATAAAAACACTAAAAAAAGTGCTTGTCCCTCGCAATGAAGCGAAGGGGCAAGCACTTTTTTTTAGTATAAAACTACACTGTGTTTATTTAGCAGACTCAGGTACTGCCAGTCCAAGATTTGCTGCAACGCCGGATCCTAGTTCCGGATCAACTTTATAGAAAAGAGCAATCTGACGAAGTTTAATTTCATCTCTTTCGACGTCACGCATGTGATCAGCGGTATGTCTCCTGTAATCCGAGTTATGTATATCTGCAAGTTGAGAATTAGGGTAAATAATAGTATTTAATGCAACTATATTAGATTCCAAATATTTGAAAAACACCAAAAAATCTGATATTATTTAAGTTTTATATACAATAATAACTAGTGGAGTTTGATTTTGGTAGACTTAAAATTCTAGAAATAAAATCACGAGGAGGATAATATGAACAATGTATATCAAGAAGGCAAGGATTTTGCAAAGGCCTACATACAACCTTACACGGAATTGACAGATAAGGAGTCGAAATTCCCTGAAGAATCCTTCAAGGAACTAGGCGAAAAGGGCTTTTTGAAATTGCTTGTGCCTGAAGAATATGGTGGATTTGGCAAAGGGCTTGAAGAGCATGCTCAGGCTTGTTTAGCATTTGCAGAGGCATGTTCTACAACTGCTCTTTGCTACATGATGCATAATGTTGCATTAATGTGTGTTGTAACTCATGGAAGTGACGAACTTAAGAAAAAGATTTTTTTAGACATCGTAGAAAAAGGAGAATTCTTGGCTTTAGCCTTCAGCGAGATTGGAACAGGAACACATTTCTATAATCCGGAAATTTCTGCTGAGGTTAACGGTGACAACACAATTTTTAACGGAACAAAGAGCATGGTAACATCTGCAACGTATGCTTCCTACTATCTCGTTCTTGCACCATCTGTTGAAGAAGGAAAAATAAACAACTGGGTGTTCCCTATGGAGAAACAAGGCTTAACTTTTGAAATGTCTAATTGGAATGGTCTTGGAATGAGGGGTAACTCGTCATGTCCAATGCACATTGATCATGTGACGTTGGACTCCTCTTACCGTCTTGGAGAAGAAGGTTCTGGTGAAGATCAGGTATTCAATGTCGTAGCACCATTCTTCATCACCGGACTAGGATCAGTATACAGCGGTACTGCCATGCATATGTTTGAAGAAGTTAGCAATCATGCTGTGGATAGGAAATATCCAGATGGAAGTTCACTTTCAACTATTGAAATGGTACAAACGCATATTGGACATATCTATAAAAATGCGGCAGCAGCGAGAGCCATTACTTTAGACGCTGCGAGTGCGGGTGCCAATGAAGAATCTGATGCACTTGTAAAGATTTTAGCGGCAAGAGTCTTTGCTTCAGAAGCAGCCATTGAATGCGGAAGACTTGCAATGAGAGTTGGAGGAGGAAAAGCTTATAATAAGGCTCTTCCTATTGAAAGACTTCTGAGAGATTCATATGCTGGACAAGTTATGGCCCCAAGTTCCGACGTTTTGACGATTTGGCTTGGAAAAACACTAACAGGACAGATGATTCCATAAAAACAAAAAGGAGTGAGTCTATTGAATAACGATCGAATAAAAGTAGGAGCTGTTATTTATAATCCGACAGTTACAGTTATCTGGGGGGTCATCGCTGATTTTTTCAAAGAGGAAGGACTTGAAATAGAATGTGTCTTCTATAAGGACTATGAAGGTCAGGTTGACGGATTAATGAACAAGGAAATAGATATCGCCTGGAATTCTCCTTTAGCGTGGTTGGACACTTATTCGAGAACCGATGGGAAATGCCAGATGGGTTCAATGAGAGATACGGATAGAGACCGAAAGACCTGCTTCATAGTCAGAAAAGATAGTGGCATATCAAATCTTGTTGAGCTAAAGGGTAAGACGATTGGCTTTGGAGCTAAAGACTCGCCTCAAGCAAGGTTGATACCAACCAACCATTTATATAAAAATGGACTAGAGTATGGAGAGGACTACACGGAGAAAATGTTTAATGTTGGCGTCGGCCTGCATGGAGACCATATTGGTGGAGAGTTAGATGCCATTAAAGCATTGATGACAGGAACTGTAGACGCAGCTGTTACTCTGGATTTAAACTGGGAAGCTTGGATAAAGGATGGCACTATTGACGAAAATCAATTGGTTTGTATGGATACAACTGCTTTGTTTGACCATTGTATTTTCGTAGCACATCCTGATTTTTCAACTGAAAAGTTCATAGAATGGGAAAAAGTGCTTCATAAAATGGATTACAACAATGAAGACCATAAGAAGATGATGGATATGGAAGGCTTGAAGGAATGGGTTGAAGGCAGAATCACAGGATTTCAGCAATTACGTGAAGCTACTGACTATCTCAAGTTCTTTAATAAGTAATTCCTGGTGAATCATTCTTTAAGCTACTATAAATAAACCGTTTCTATTAAACTAGTTTATTAGTAGCATTCTAAGGAGAAGCGTGGTTTATCCATTGCTTCTCTTTTAACTATTCTTTTAACTATTTATATCGACTTTAGGAGATGAAAAACATGAAAAGTTCTTTACCGCTTTTTCCTACTTCTTTAATGGGAAGCATGCCTAGATCTAAAGAGGTTTTAAGCGCCCTCAGAAAGATTAGAAGAGGAACTATGGACCCTAACGACTTTAACAAGCTTATTGAGATGGAAACCCAAAAAGTCATTAAGTTACAAGAGGACCTGGGGATAGACATAATCACGAGTGGAGAGATTGGACGGGATAACTATGTGTCCTTCGTTTCCAATAAAATTGATGGCGTAAGAATGATGAGCATGAGTGAAATGCTTGATTATATTGATGATAAAAAAGCTTTTGAGAACATTTTGACCACGCTCGATGTTCCAGCAGTCAGTATTAAAAATGCTATTTGTGTCGGCAAACTGAAATAAAAAAGGTGATATTGTCGCAGATGAGCTTAGGGTTTTGAGGAAATATACCGATAAACCCGTTAAAGTAACATTACCAGGTCCTTATCTCCTTACTAGATCGATGTGGGTGCCTAATCTCTCAGGTGAATTTTACGACAATAAGGAAGAACTTGGGCAAGATGTTATAAAAATTTTAAAGAAAGAGATAGACAATCTAATCCACATAGGAGTCGATGTGATTCAATTTGATGAACCGGTTTTGACCGAGGTAGTCTTTACTGACGGAAATCCAAGGTCATTTATGTGCGCTGCTCTTTCCGAAAGAAAGGATCCTAAAGAGGAGCTCGAATTCGCTAGTTCCTTGATTGGACAAATTATGGAGCATATAGATAGAACTAAGACAGTTGCTTCTCTTCATGTCTGCAGAGGTAACTGGAGCAAAGATGAGAGCATATTATTAACAGGTCCATATACTCCACTACTTGAGTTATTTGCCAACGTGAATCCAGATCTTTTAACACTTGAATTCTCAACACCAAGGGCAGGGGAGCTGAGCTCACTATTAGCTGATACAAGAATTGGAGAGGAAACAGCACTTGGTTTAGGAGTGGTGAATCCACGAACAGACGAAATAGAGACAGTGGACACCATCCTCTCAAGAGTGGAAGAGACAATGAATTACCTTCCGAATGAAAAGATATGGCTCAATCCTGATTGCGGTTTTGCAACCTTCTCATGCAGTCCAGTTAACATACTTGAAAATATCTCGGGAAAAATACGATCAGTGACAGAAGCGGCTTCCTTGTTAAGGAGAAAGTATGAGTAACAAGTCGAAGAATGAAGTGAACACATTATATGAGTCTAGGATATTTGATATGAATTTTAGGGGCACATCAAATGATCTCTCATCTGTCAAAATTTACACAAACAAAAACAGTATCCAGATAGAAAAACAAATAAGCTTTGATTCAGATGACGAAAAAATCAGCAGCCTTGAATACTTTGCAGGATCGGTTTTAAGTAGCATAATATTAACTCTCTTAGAGCAGTCGAAAAAAAGGCTTCCATTATTGAAGAGATTGAAGGAGTTTTAAATCTATCGCTAGAAAATCCGCTCTCCTTGCTTGATGTAAGAGGTTATGATGAAGAACCATTTATTAGAAAAATAACCGTAACCGTGTATTTATTCGCTGATCTTGAGGAAAATGATTTTATTGAATTTTGCACCAAGGCGCTTAAAAATTCAGCTGTTTACAATACTTTGAAGAGATCTATGGAACTTGAGGTACTATTTAAAAAGCTTGTATGAGGAGGGACACAGGGACAGGTACCTTGTCCCTGCTCCTCTATCTGTAATTGTTTCTTTGGAAAGAAATTAATGAAAAATTTTTAATTTGGCAGGGTTCTTGTTCTTTTTGTAGAATAATAATCTTATATTGTTCTACCCCTCAATATTCTTCCTTCTATACCACATATCACATTTCTCTTCAATTTTTAAGTGTTATAAAGTTAACAGTCCTCTCTTTCCCGTACGTTTTTTCTGCACATTCTCTTCATATATTAAAAACCTCCCCTACAAATGTAACTCCTAATGGTGGAATCATTGTTTCCTTGTTTTGTATAAAACTTTTTGTGAGGTGGTGTTTATTGCCAAGGAAAGCAAGAAAAAAGAGCAGCACAGGTGTCTATCATGTGATGCTAAGAGGTATTAATAGGCAAACTATATTTGAAGATGACGAGGATAAGAGCAAGTTTATTGCGACCCTAGCAAAGTATAAAGAAGTAAGCGGTTTTCAACTGTATGGGTATTGTTTAATGGATAATCATGTTCATCTGTTAGTTAAGGAAATGAAGGAGTGCGTGTCAATTGCTTTAAAGAGAATCAGCTCGAGTTATGTGTACTGGTACAACAAGAAATATGAGCGGTGCGGCCATTTATTTCAGGAGAGATTTAAAAGTGAAAATGTTGAAAGCGAGGCTTATTTTATAATAGCACTGAGGTATATTCATCAAAATCCGTTAAAGGCTGGGTTGGTAAAGAGTGTTTGGGAGAGTGATTGGATGAGTATCGATGAGTATGTTCATAAAGTGAAATTCACTGATATTGATAGGGCATTGAATTTATTTTCGATCAATAGAAAAACCGCAGTGGGAAGATTCGTCGCTTACATGCAAGAAACTAATGATGATCAATGTTTGGATCTAGAAGAAAGGGTAAAATTTTCTGATAATCAGGTTAGAGAATTTCTTCGAGCAGCAGGAGTTAAGAGCAATAGTATGCTTCAGCAAATGGACATGGAAAACAGAAATGCAGTTGTTTCTACCCTTAAAAAGCGGAAGGGGGTGTCCATCCGCCAGATTTCGAGAATAACCGGAATTTCGAAAAGTGTTATTGATCGTATTAAGTGATCGAATCTTCCAAGGAACGGGGGTTCCGTGCATCCCCCCGTGCTTCTATAATGTTTGAGGGACATGGGACCTGTCCCCATGTCCCTCCGAGGGACAAAATTCTATGGTTGCTAATATCTGCTATGGAATAAGAGATTTCGCAAATGTTATTTGTCCTTTATAATAAGGGAGGATATCATAGTTTTATAAAAGGAAATTATTTTTATATCATATAGGAGTTATATGTATAGAAGGAGGAAGATTCATTGACTGTTAATGGAGAAACCATGGTGGTTGAGGTAGACAATATAGATAGAAGAGGTGCAGGGCGAGCAGTTACTTGGCGGGAGAATGAACTTGGAAATAAGAAAAAGCTAAAACTGACTGTTCCAAAAACGCTTCCTGGTGAAAAGGTAAAAGTAACAGTGGATCGTCCTGAGCGTAAAAATAGAAAAGCAATACTTGATGAGATTTTGGAAGTCAGCCCAGATAGAGTAGACGTTCCGTGTCCTCATTTTGATAAATGTGGAGGCTGTGTCATGCAGCATTGGAATTATAATACCGGTCAGTTAGGTCACAAGACATCTCTTGTTAAACAGGCGTTGGAAGATCAAGGATTTGATCCAAATCTTGTACTTGATACCATTGGGATGGACGAGCCATGGCGTTATCGAAACAAGATGGAATTTACGTTTGCTCCAGATGGGGCGCTTGGCTTGCATGAACAAGGCAATTTCCGAAAAGTTATTTCTTTAGATACGTGCTTAATTGCAGGGGAAGAAATGGTGGAAGCGGCAATAGCTGTAGCCGAGTGGGTGAAAGATCATCAACTAGCAGGCTATCACAAAGAATTACATGAAGGCTTACTTAGACACTTGATGGTTAGACAGTCGTTTGCTACAGGGGAAATGATGCTCGCTCTTTTTGCTACAGAAGGACCTGAAGGAGAACTGCAAAAAGCAGTGGATGATTTAGTTGCTCGGATCGGAGAGAAGTTCTCTCAAGTTAAAAGTTTTTTGTGGATTGTAAATACTGACTGGGCTGATCGGACACAGGCAGAAAAAATTCATCAACTAGCAGGGCGTGATTTCATATACGATGAAATGGCAGGGTACCGTTTCCGTCTCTGGTTTGATACATTTTTCCAAACGAATCCAGCACAGGCTGAAAAATTGGTAGAACTAGCTCTTGAGTTAGGAAAACCGCAAGAAACCGAAAAGATGATTGATCTATTCTGTGGAGTAGGAACGTTCTCACTGCCGTTTGCCAGCAAAGTAGAAAAGCTAGCCGGCATTGAAATTGTCGAAAGTTCGATTGAATCAGCTAAGCGTAATGCAGTAGATAATGGCATTTCGAATACAACGTTTTTAGCTAAAGATGCGAGAAATGGTATTGATGAAATAATAGAGAGCTTTGGTAAGCCTGAGTTACTTTTACTAGATCCACCTCGTTCAGGTGCGGGTGGAAAAGTCATGAGAAGAATCGGGCGCTCACAACCGGAGCGTATTGTGTATGTCTCCTGTAATCCAGTAAGCTTTGCTGAGGATGTGAAAGAGCTCGAACAATTTGGTTATACCTTAAAAAATGTTCAGCCAGTCGATTTATTTCCGCATACTCTTCACGTGGAGTGTGTAGCACTATTAACTTTGTGAAGCTAAACAAAATGATATACCAGTGTGTTTGGAGCCTTTTTGTTTGAAAGGGCTCTTTTTTTAGTTACATCTTTGTTGAATGATCATTCCCCCTGCCAATTTTGCAGACGTGCCTTACTCTTTCTACAGCTAAAAAGATTACTTATACGTTCGACATAAAACGTAAAACGTATTTTGTATAATATTGTACGTATATCTATGATTGAAATACTCTATCATATCTCTTATAATAGAGTTATTAATTCATTATTGGAGGAAAAAATATGAGTCTTGATGTGAAAAATGCGATTCAAAGCGGCAAAACAGTACTTGGTATTGAATTTGGTTCAACACGTATTAAAGCAGTTCTTATTGGTGAAGATAATACACCGATTGCATCAGGAAACCATGACTGGGAAAATAGCTTAGTAAACAACTTATGGACCTATAGCGTTGAGGATATTTGGAAGGGTTTACAAGACAGCTACCAAAAAATGGCTACAGATGTTAAACAGCAATATGGAGTCACCCTACATACAGTTGGCGCCATCGGTTTTAGTGCGATGATGCATGGCTATATGGCTTTCGATAAAGATGAGGAGCTTCTCGTTCCTTTCCGCACGTGGCGCAACAATATTACCGAACAGGCTTCAACAGAATTGACAAAACTATTTAACTACAATATTCCGCAAAGATGGAGTATTGCTCATCTCTATCAAGCTATCTTGAATCAAGAAGAACATTTTACTGATATTAGCTTCCAAACAACACTAGCAGGCTATATCCAATGGAAACTAACTGGAGAAAAGGTTTTAGGAGTTGGGGAAGCATCCGGTGTATTTCCAATTGACTTGAAAACGAAAAACTATAATCAAACAATGACCGATCAGTTCAATGAATTAATTGCCTCTAAGAATTTACCATGGAAACTGGAAGATATTTTGCCTGAGGTTAAGGTAGCGGGTGAGCACGCAGGTGTACTTACAGAAGAAGGAGCGAAACTTCTGGATCCTACCGGAGAGTTAGCGGCTGGGATTCCACTTTGTCCCCCAGAAGGTGATGCAGGAACTGGTATGGTCGCAACAAACAGCGTAGCGAAGCGTACGGGTAATGTTTCTGCCGGCACTTCTGCATTTGCAATGGTAGTATTGGAAAAAGATTTGTCCAAAGTCTATCCTGAAATTGATTTAGTAACCACGCCTACAGGGAATTTAGTAGCGATGGCTCACTCTAATAACTGTTCTTCAGATTTGAATGCCTGGATCGGATTATTTGAAGAATTTTCTAAAACAATGGGGATGGAAGTGGATCGTAATAAGTTATATGAAACATTATTTAAACAAGCTCTTCAAGGAGATCCTGATGGTGGCGGCTTATTATCTTACGGTTACCTATCCGGTGAACACATGACCCATTTTGAAGAAGGTCGCCCATTGTTTGTTCGTTCTACAGATAGCAATTTCAATCTAGCAAATTTCATGCGAGTTCATTTGTTTACTGCATTTGGCGCAATGAAAATAGGGATGGATATTCTAATCAAAGAAGAAAAAGTAAAACTGGATGAAATTTTAGGTCACGGTGGCATATTTAAGACAGAAGGTGTAGGGCAAGGTATCTTGGCCGGTGCTTTTAATGTTCCTGTGTCTGTGATGGAAACAGCGGGAGAAGGCGGAGCTTGGGGGATTGCCCTGCTTGGCTCATATATGATTAACAAAAAGGATAATGAAACGTTAGATGAGTTTTTAAATGAGAAAGTATTTGCAGACCAAGCTGTAAAGACTATGTCTCCAGATCCAAAAGATGTCGAAGGATTTGAGCAATTTATGGAACGTTACAAAAAAGGGCTTGGAATTGAAAGAGCTGCAGTAGACAATCTTAAATAAATGTCTAGTAATTTAAAACGTGGCAGGAGGATTCTCCTGTCACGTTTTTTTCTATGCTATTGTGGAAAAAGCGAGAGTAAACCTGTCGATTATTTAACAAGCGCGTTTTTCTTAATAGATAAAAATGTATAAGTTGACAGCTATCTTTACGCCACGCGTGTCAAGGGAAACCCACCTTCCTTTCGGGTAGCACCTACACGCACTACGTAGGTGCTACCCGGGGTGGCTAAAGATAACGCTGTATTTAATAAAAGACGGCTATGCCGTTTTTCTTAATAGATTACAACCGGATCATAAACATTTAAATTTTCATACACTTTCTTCATAATATCCGGGGGTACGTTAACGCAACCATTAGATCCTTCTGTTGAGTAGGCGTTGCTTGACCAGTTCGTGCGCCAACCTGCATCGTGGAATCCCTGTCCGCTGTTTGTAAAGGGGGCCCAGTAATCAACATCGGAGGCATATTCGGAATTATCTGCGGAAGTGCCTGTAAGTGTATATGGTGTGCGTTTAAAAAGGATATACCATACTCCCGGCGCTGTATCCTGCTGTGTGCTTTGTCTGCCCGTCACCACATGAGTGTCCACAACTAATTCTCCGTCTCTGTAAATCCACATACGCTGATCTTTGATAGATACTTCTGCATAAGTATCACCAATTCCGTTATTTGAAGTAGTTTCGTATCCATAACCTTCGCCTTCCCAACCATTCCCATAAATATTGGAAGGGGAAATTGATTTTTCACCAGCCTCAAAGGCTTCCTTAATCAAAGCTGCTTCTTTTTCTGCCTCGAGCGCCCAGCCGTACCCTTCACCCTTAACGGAGAGAACGGAACCTGAATGTGTTTCAAAGCTGAAATCTTTTCCTAAGTTGGAATGGGAATCATTAATTTCAGCGATTTTTTCAAATATAGTATCAGAGTCTATCAGCACATCCATATTTTCCGATAGAGAAGCATCGAGAATAAGTTCGCTGGCCTTTAATGAATAAACTTGATCCTGGATTTCATACTCCACATTGTGGTCAAGGAATTTCCGGAGTTTTTCCACCTGGTTCTGTATGATCTCACTGTCTTCCTTTACTGCCTGCAAATAAACAGGGCTCAAATTAATCTCACTCGTATATTCATGGTTGTCGTATTCCTCTATTAGACTACTGACATCATATTGCTCCCCATCAGCGCTTTCAGAGATTATTATTTCACCATTCTCAATACTGGCCTTGGCGTCTGTGGGAGGTTGTAAAACCTGATTCATGTAGATGAGTTCTTGTTCAAGCTCCGTTTTCAATTCTTCGCTGCGGTATTTGTCCTGTATAACTGGTGTTATGGAATATGTTTTTGCTTCTGAAGAAGGAAAGAATGTCCATTGCCTTTGCAGTAAATTTTTAATCTCCGGCAAGTCGCTTTCTGAAAACGCCATTTGTGTCTCTTTTCCTGTAACGATTTCTTCTCCAATATAGACATTATTAATTAATACAGATGCTTGTAATTTTTCAAGTGCGCGATCAGCTGTCAGCCCCCTGACTTCAATGTCATTAATCGTAATATTCGAGTTAAAATGTGTCTTCTGATAAAAAAACAGTGATGCAAAAATAAGTGCAATGAGAATAATGACAATTAAAATAATCATTTTCCAATTTTTAAACCATCTGATTCGTTTCTTCGGTGAACTATTATTCTCTGCCTGTTTAAACACCTGCTCCAAATAAATTCCCCCAAAATCTTTGTCCTCTTATTGGACTTTAAATTTTCCCTCAATTTACAATTTTTACTAAAAATTATTTACTTTGATTATAATATATTCCTGTAATTTTACAATATACAAAAATGTATTTTCGGAGAGTTAAGGGTGTCACACATCACCTTGGTTAGTTAGAAAGCCTTGTATCAACTTGGAGTTGATACAAGGCTTTCTTTAATCAAAATACATTTATATATCTTCCTTAGCATTTTCATTGGTTAGTTTATCATTTGTTTTCTTTTTTCTTCCTAGTTATTATCTGTCCAATTCCCAACTCTCTTGCTTCCTTATGTAAAGATTTAAGCAAACTAATTACCATGAGCCCCATAATAACGGAAAATGGAAGAGCTGCAATGATCATAGTGTTTTGAAGAGCTTGCAATCCACCAGAATAAAGTAGAGCAAGAGCAGTAATAGAAAGAAATATTCCCCAAATTACCTTAATTTGATTACTTGGATTTTGCGATCCGTTAGTTGTCATCATACCTATAACGAATGTACCAGAGTCTGCGGATGTGACAAAGAACGTAACAATAATAAGAATGGCTAAAATGGATAATGCCATGCTAAATGGATAACTTTCTAAAACCCCGAAAAGCGATTCTTCGGGTAATAACGAAGATATTGAAAGTAATCCAGACATTTCTGCTGTAATTGCTGCACCTCCGAATGTTGTAAACCATAGGAAACCAATAAGTGATGGAACTAGTAGAACATATATAACAAATTCACGGATTGTTCTTCCCTTGGATATTCTGGCGATAAAAATACCTACAAATGGAGACCAAGCAATCCACCATGCCCAATAGAAGATTGTCCAATCATTAATCCAGTTTCGAGCCTCTACGTTAAATGGGGCAATTCGAAAACTCATATTAATGAAATTTTGCATGTAAGCCCCTATAGTATCAATAAATAAATTTAAAGTGAAAAGTGTTGATCCAAATACAAATACAATTAAGAAAAGGAATGCGGAAAGTCCCATATTTAAATTACTTAGGATCTTAATGCCTTTGCTTAAACCAGTTAATGCAGATATCATAAATAAGGCTGTAACAATAAGGACGATTACAGTTTGAGTTGTCATATTAATTGGTATTCCAAATAAGTAAAATAGTCCTCCATTTATTTGCATTGCACCAAAACCTAGTGTTGTTGCAACCCCGATAACAGTTGAAATAACAGCTATGACATCAATAACATTACCAATTGGTCCATCTGTATGCTTGCCAATCAATGGTCTTAATGTTCTGCTAATTAAGACGCGTTCACCTTTTCTAAAGGTAAAGTAAGCAATAGATAAGGCAACGCACCCATAGACTGCCCATGCATGTATACCCCAGTGAAAAAATGTAAACCTCATTGCATCCTTTATGCCTTGATGAGTGCCAATTTCTCCTGTAGGTGAACTTACTGCGTAGTGACTAATGGGTTCGGCTGTACCATAGAAAATTAAACCAATACCAACACCTGCACTAAAAAGCATTGCGAGCCATGTTGGTCGCGAAAATTCAGGCTTGTCCTCTTGTTTTCCAAGTTTAATTCGACCAACTGGACTCACTAATAAATAAAAACATACGAATACAAATACGGATACTATTCCTAAGTAATACCAACCGAATGAACTGGTAATAAAACCTCGTGTGTTTCTAGTTATACTCTCTAACGATTCAGGCATTGCTATTCCCATTAGAACAATACCTGCCACTATCACTAATGATGCGTAAAAAACAACTGAAGCATTCTTCATATTTTAAAAAACAACTCCCATTTTTGATTTGTTCGAAGTGGGCTTTACTTCGATTGGAGAAACATATAAAAATGTAAAACCCATATTAAAAAGAACTAATTTTTTTAAGAAATTTACTAACCCTTAAAATTAGTTAACTAAATCACTAACACCAAATATAAATTTTTAGGCAAACCATCAAACTCTCTAATAACTTATCCACCTTTGCAACAGTCTATCTGTGAGAAAATTTGGTGCGAGATAAATGAAGGAATAATAGTAAAGAGGTAAATAAGAATTTAAATAAAATAAAAGGGGGCTTTTATAGTGTAAACGAATAAAGTCCTATTAGCACATGTGAAATTCGGGCTCTATTCGAGTTTTAGACTTACTAGTCCTTATTAGAGTATGTGAACACTATTATATCTTAATAATGTTCGGTTTATGTCGTATATTGTAGAAGTCTGGTGTATAAATATGGGAAATTGTATTTTTAAGATCAAACGTTAATAGAAAAATATAAGAGAACTTGTTTAGAGTGGAAAAAGGAGGAAGTGCATAACTAAATATATAGGGGCCATCAATACATTGAATCTAACATATGGGGAAGAATAATTAGATAAACTGAATTATTGATCGATAAGGAGAATTAATGTGAAACAAGTAATACTATGGCTAATGTTTCTAGTTCCTATTGCATCTCTGTTGTTAATAGGAGATAAAACTCTTAGAAGATTTCTTCCAGTTGCATTGTTTGTTACTGTAATCAACACTCTTATTTACCAAGCGGCATATCATTATAATTGGTGGAGAGAACCTGGGCTTTTTGACTGGGACAAAGTCGCAAATATTCCTTGGGTATATAGTGCATATTTAGTAGCAACATTATGGATTTTTAAGTTAACCTACGGAAAATTTACTATTTATTTAATAACAAACCTAATATTGGATGGTGTATACATATATTTATGGTATCCAATCCAACAAAAACTTGGATTAGCTTCAGGCGAAATGTCACCAGATATTACTTATTTAATTATGATCGGAGTAGCCCTTTTAATATATGGTTTTCAGATTTGGTATGAAAAAGATTTACAAAGTAATAAAGATGCTAACTAAAACTTTTATAATTTTTTTCTGAAACTGGCAGGTGGCGATGCTTTAATAATCGGAGCATTGCTTTTTTGTTTCACTAACGAATCAAGCGCGTTGCGAAGATTGTTTCCAGAGTAAGCAAGGAGATGTATAAAATAACACTAGGGAATGTTGAAAAAAGTAAAAAAACTACCTTTTAGAACATCCTCTTATAATATTTATCGGTAATCCACTAAGTATATAAATTCTTTTTAAGTCAACTGCTGTTCCGAAAACTCTCTATAGAGCTCATGTGATTGAACGAGCTCGGGGTGATTACCAATTCCGGTTATTTGGCCTTTTTCAATAAAAATGATTTTATCAGCGTTTACGATGGTCGATAACCGGTGAGCGATGACAAAGGTCGTTCTGCCTTCCATTAAACGAGCCAAAGCTTGTTGAACGATTCCTTCCGATTGGCTATCAAGACTCGCAGTTGCTTCATCCATCATTAAAATCTTGGGATCTCTCAGAAATGCACGGGCGATGGCAATACGTTGCCTTTGACCGCCGGATACTTTCACGCCACGTTCTCCAACCTCCGTATCGAGATCTTTTGGAAACTCTTTAATAAACTCTGCAGCATAGGCCATTTTCGCCACTTCCCATAGACGATCGTCGGTAATATCTTGTCGATCTTCTAACCCGTAACAAAGATTTTCACGGATCGTACCTGCCATCATCGGACTATCTTGTGAAACATACCCGATTTGACTTCTCCAGGAACTCATAGACAACTCTTTAATAGGTGTGGTTCCAATTATAATGTCACCTGAAGTTGGGACGTAAAAGCGCTCCAGCAATCCGAACATCGTCGTTTTACCACCACCGCTTGGACCTGCAAAAGCAACCATCATTCCCGGCTGCACGTCAAAGGAAACGTCTTTTATGACAGCTTCCTCTTTACTGTAGGAGAAGGATACATTCCTAACATAGATGGCTTGATTGGCGATATCTATGTCTTTTCCTTCTTGGCCGTCCTCTACGTTAATTTTTAATATATCAATAATTCGTTCCGTGGCACCCTTTGCTTTTTGTAATTGGGTAAAAAACATGGTGAACGACGTAATCGGGAAGATGATTTGGAAGAGATAGAGTAAAAAAGCAACAAGCGAGCCAGTGGTCATGGTGCCCTCTGCTACTCGAATTCCTCCGTATCCGATAATAATGACAATAACGACCATGACGACGAGATACATCAGTGGGGCAACGAGCGCAAAAATAAGTCCTTCTCTTAATCCATAAGAGAAAAGCTTATTAATTCTAGATAGCCCTTTCTTTTCCTCTGTGCTTTCTGCATTGGATGCTTTCATTAAACGGATTTCACTAAGTGTTTGCTGCACACTTCCTGTAAAACTTGCCGTTTCATCCTGCAGACCACGCGATATTTTCGACATTTTGCTTCCAAGTGGCACCATAAAAAGGACAGTGATTGGAACAGCAATTAACATTAATAAAGTCATTTTCCAATCCATAAACAGCAAAATCGTCACAGCACCAATAATGGTAATAACGCCACCGATAAACTGAGGGAAGTGTTGGGAGATTAGGTCTTTTACAATCCCTGTGTCATTGACAACACGACTAACCGTTTCTCCACTTTTATTTTTGTCATAATAATTGACTGGTAAGCGTAAAAGTTTGAACCACATTTTCTCTCTGAGGTTGGCGACTATTTTTTGCCCGACAAATGCCAGGGCATACATGGATAATCCATCGATGACTGCTTGCAAAATAAAAACGATAATGATGATCCCAATTAGAAAAGTATTTAATGATTCCATTGAAAATCCGTCGACCATTTCTCTTGTGAGCAGTGGGATGGAAAGCCCTACTAGTTGGTAATGAGACTTCCAACTAACCCTAGAGTCAATGCAATTTTAGGTATTTTGGTAGATAGTATAAGAGAGAGAAAAGGTTTTAGTGTCTTTGGTTGTTCCTTTGTCATTCTAATAAACACCTTCTTTTTCTATGAATTTTAATTTTAAAATGCAAGGGTATGTATCATTTCGGTTATTAAAGCATAGCCTCCTTATATCGAAGAGTACGATTCTATGTCACTAAAGTTTCAAGATATTGCCTTAACCATTATACAACGAATTCATATAGGGATTCACAGTAATTGGTAATTCTTTCATTATGTAGGAACTTTTTAAACCGAGTGATTTTTTCCCACTCTATATTTTACAAAAGCTATAAAACTCCATTTTTTCCCTTGTTTTAGTTTTTATCGAGTTGGGAATCTAATAGTTTAGGTTTAGATTTTATTGGGAGGTAAATGATGGAGAAAAAACGTGCAACAAAAAAGAGAAGTAAAAAGCAATCTTTTCTTATGAGGGCTATTATAATATTTTTGCTATTTTTCCTTGTAACCGGGGTAGTTGGCAGCATCCATGTTTATAGCCTGGTTCAGAGTGCTCCGTCTATTGATGATGATACCTTTATATATTCGAACTCATCTACATTATATGATCATACAGGTGAACAAATGGTCACTTTAGATAATGGAGAAGACCGTCAATCTACTCAGATTGAACATATTCCGCAACATGTTCGAGATGCATTCATTGCTATAGAAGATACTCGTTTTTATGAACATTCAGGTCTTGATGCAAAAAGGATTGGGGGAGCTGTTTTATCAAATATTACGGATGGTTTTGGCTCTGAAGGAGGGAGTACGATAACGCAACAGGTAGTTAAGAACTCTCTTTTAACCTCGGAGAAATCAATAGAAAGAAAGGTTCAAGAAGCCTATCTGGCTCTTGAAGTAGAGAAAAAATATACGAAAGATGAAATTCTGGAGTTTTATTTAAACAAAATTTACTTTGGTAATGGTGCTCACGGAATTGTTAGTGCAGCTGATGCTTACTTCGGGAAAACTCTGGAGGAGTTAACGATTGAAGAAGCATCTTTATTAGCAGGCCTTCCTCAACGGCCGTCTGGCTATGATCCATTTCAACATCCTGAGCTAGGAGAAGAGCGTCGTAATACGGTGTTATTTGTGATGAAGGATCAAGGTTTTATCACAGACGAAGAGTACGAGGAGGCAAAAAGTGTCTCGATAGAAGATATGATCGAAGGAAATAGAAGTAATTATGAGATTTCAGATGCATATATGGACCTCGTTTATAAAGAGCTTGAGAGCATGGAAGAGATAGATGCCTCCATGATTTACAATGGTGGTCTGGAAATTTATACGACTTATGACAAAACCGCGCAAGAACATGTGGAGAAAGTGTTGAATTCGGATGAATATATCTCGTATCCTGACGAGCGTTTTCAAGCAGGATTGACACTTATTGATAATAAAACAGGTGAAATTAAAGCAGTAGGAGGCGGGCGGAATCAAGAGTCCGGGAAGAGTCGATCCAACTATGCAACAAATACCCAACGGTCTCCAGGTTCAACAATTAAACCGATACTAAGTTATGGTCCGGCAATTGAGTACTTAAACTGGTCAACCTATCAACAAATAGAAGATGAAAAAATGACTTATACGGATTCTGATCAGGTGATAACTAATTATAATGGGAATTATCATGGGATTGTATCCATGCGTGAAGCATTAACACGATCATGGAATATACCAGCTGTTAAAACTTTTCAGGAAGTGGGGAGTGAACGGGCAAGTGAATTTGCCTCCAATGTTGGTTTATCGATGGAAGGACCTCTCTATGAATCTTATGCACTAGGATCTCTTAAGGAAGGAATTTCTCCGTTACAGCTTGCTGGTGCTTACGCTGCATTTGGAAATGAGGGAATGTATAATGAGCCTCATGTGATTAGAAAAGTAGTATTTCCTGATGGGAAAGAGATTAATATGCAGCCTGAACCGGTGCAGGCAATGAGTGATGCCACCTCATATATGGTAACCGATATGCTGCAATCCGTCGTAGAAGAAGGAACTGGTCGTCTGGCAAATATTGAAGGCGTAGCAGTTGCGGGAAAAACAGGCACGACAAACTTTAATGAAGAAACAAAACAAAAATACACTATTTCAGATGGCGTACCTGACGTTTGGTTTGCTGGTTATACCTCAAATTATACTGTTGCTGTATGGACAGGATACCCGCAAGTGAGTGATGGAAACTATATAAAAACAGATGAGGATAAGCAAATTGCGCGACTTATATTTAAAGAAGTAATGACAGAGATGGTAGATGAAGAGACTCATGATTTCGTGAAGCCTGATTCTGTGGAAGAGATAACCATTGATACGTCGACTGGTGAAAGAGCAACTGGCAGTTCAGACAAGGATGATATTGTAACAGAATTATTTGTTTCTGGAACGACTGTTGAAGATGCATACAGTCTTGTTGAAGAAGAGCTGGAGAGGAAGCAATCAGAATCTAAAGATGAGGTATCGGAATCGAACGACAGCAATCAAATAGAGGAAGATAACTCTGTGGATCAAGACGTAGAAGAGGACTCTGAGACGGAACCGGAGCAGTCAGAAAGGAATGAAGAGGGAGAAGGTTCGGAATCAGACCAGCCGGAAGGCAACGTGGAAGATGAAGAAGCAAAGCCGGAACAAACGGAAGAAAGTGAAAATTTAGAAGAAGCGGAGCCAGAGCAAAATGAAGGAAATGAACAACAAGAAGAAACGGAGTCAGAACAGACAGAAGAAAATAAACCAGAAGCAGAACCTGTGGAATCTGGAGAAGAGAATAGCGTAGGTGAAGCGGAGCAAGAGAAAACAGAAGGAAATGAAGAAATAGAGTCTGAGCCGACGCCCGAAGCAACAGAAGAAAATGAGACAGAAACAGACCCGGAGAAGCAGACAGAAGGAAATGAAAGTTTAGAAGAAGCAGAGCAAGAGCAGCTAAACGAAGTAGAATCGGAGACAGAACAGTCAGAAGTAAATCAGGTGGAATCAGAACCTGAGCAGACAGAAGGGAATGAAAGTGCAAATAAAACGGAGCAAGAGCAGACAAATGCAGAGGTAGAATCAAATAGTGCGGAAGAAAAAAATACAACAGAAAAAGAAGCAGATCCGGAACAAGATGATACGAATACCAGCAATACAACAGGTGAAGAAGAAGCTTTGAACCAAGAAGATACTAACGAAGATTAAGAGAAGAAGAAGTCTTTTATTAGAGGAGAGACTTCTTCCTTCGACCAGAGGTAAGCATACGCTACAGGCGGACTAATTTTATCAAACACATATATCCTTTTATTTGATTACCTTAGACATTGTCATACCATCACCGAGTGGAATAAGCAGTGACTCTAATTGAGGATGATTGGCCACTGTCTGATTGAATTTCTTCATAAATTCAGTATAACGTTTAGGTTTTGCGTCCTGGTCTGCGACACTGCCACCAGCAAGTACGTTATCACAAACGATTAAAGCACCTGGTTCCGCTAATTTAATGCAGTAATTTAAATAGTTTTCATAATTTTCTTTGTCAGCATCAATAAAGAAAAAATCAAATTGCTTATGGTCCCCAACTAGTTTCTCAAGACTATCTAAGGCTGGTCCTGTAATATATTGTACTTGATCTGCAAAGCCCGCCTTAGACAAATTATTATGTGCTAGTTTTGAGTAGTTCTCCTTTAATTCAAGAGAAGTTAATCGTCCTTCTTTACCGAATCCTCTGGCAATTGAAATGCCACTGTAACCCCCAAGGGCCCCTATTTCCAGTACATTTTTAGCTTTTGAAATCGATATAAGCATCGTTAAAAGTTTTCCTGACGATGGAGAAACTGATATAGGAGGCATTTCGTTTTCTTTGATAGACAAGATGACCTCTTCTAATAGAGCATCTTCTTTATTAAAAACTGAATCGATATACCTGTTAACTTGTTTCATTGGAATCAATCCCTTTCTCACTTTTTTCTTTATTATCTGATGAAGAATTTTCCGTGTTTTCATCTTTCTTATCAATTGTTTCCGTTTCTTCACTTTCATCCATTCCGAATAATTGAATGAATTCGTTGATGACCATATCCATTGCTTTTAATTCACCAATAAGAAGTTGATTAATAGATTGAAACTCTTGTTCTTCTAACTGCTGCTTAATCGTGGACCGTTTAAGGTTCATCATTTCTAAAAAGGCGATTGCTCTCCCTCGCCGAAAGGTTTTTGGACCACGATGATGAGAACGATGGTCTTTTCCTTTATGACCATCACCTCGGTGATGGTCCTTTTTTTTAAAATCGTTTAAGTCATCCTCTTTCACCGTATAGCCCTCCTTTTAATGTATACGTTTGTATACATTTGGTATATCGCCAATTGTATACGAGTGTATACAAATTTGTCAATTTAAACCCACTAAGTTTTTAGAAGTAAGCGATTGAATCGAAATCTGAGATGAAAATATGTAACTATTTCGCTGAAGTCATAAATAAATGCGATATACAGAAAAAGAAAGGATCCACCTCCATTACAAGGCGAATCCTTTCTTTTTAGTTTAAGGGAAATTACTCCCAAATCTCATTAGCGACATCTACAATATATTTGAGTTTTGCCCATTGCTCATCTTCCGTAAGTTTGTTGCCGTGGTGAGTGGACGCAAATCCGCATTGCGGACTTATGCATAATTGCTCCAAAGGTACATAGTTCGTTGCTTCTTGAACGCGAGCTTTAATAGTTTCCTTATCTTCTAGTTCACCAAACTTTGATGTGAATATACCAAGTACAACTTGCGCTCCTCCATTAGGAATGTACTCCAAAGGTTTGAAATCCCCTGAACGATCATCGTCATATTCAAGGAAAAAGCCATCTACATTTTCTTTCGCAAACAATGTAGGAGCTATTTTGTCATATGCCCCTTCAAAGGCCCATGTAGAGCGATAGTTTCCACGGCAAAGGTGGGTAGTCACCGTTAAATCTTCTGGTTTATCTTCAAGAACACTGTTTACAACATGGAGTGCTAGATCAATTAATTTTTCTCTAGTTAAATTACTAGAACTGAATGGTAGTGTAGGTGCACACAGTCCAGCAATATATACATCATCTAATTGTATGTAGCGACACCCAGCGTCGTAAAATGCTTTAATCGCATCCCGGTAAGCTTGGATAATATCGTTTGTGAATTCCTCCAGGTCTGGATAAAACTCGGGATTCTGAATTCCAGCATTAAATAGTTGGTTTGGACTCGGAATCGTTAGTTTTGCCACAGCTCTGTCGCCGACAATTTCTTTAAATTCAATGAAATCCTCGATGAATGGATGATTAGGATTAAAGGAAATTTTTCCGTTACAACGGATGTCATATCTTTCTGTTTCAATCCCATCAAATTTATAACCGTGTTCAGGAACATAGCCTTCAATTCCATTTAAATGCTCTAGGAAATCAGTGTGCCAGAATCTGCGTCTGAATTCGCCATCTGTAACAGCTTGAAGTCCAACTTCAATTTGTTTATCAACAATGTGTTTGATTTCCTGAGTCTCCACTTCTCTCAATTGTCCCGCTGAAATGTTACCTTCTTTAAAATCTTTTCTTGCCTGATGCAAAACTTCCGGGCGAAGTAAACTCCCTACATGATCTGCTCTAAAAGGAGCCTTAGTGATAGTACTTGACATAAATAATCCCTTCTTTCTGTAAAATTAAAAAAACCCGCTTCAATGAAGAAGAGGGGGGAATAACCGCCATTCTCTTCTTATCTTCAAGCAAATCGCTCTGGAATTAGCACAGTACTTGAGAAAAGTCTGTTGCCGAGGTTTCAAAGGGCCAGTCCCTCCACCTCTCTTGATAAGAATGATTCAAATATTCAATTAAATCTAAAGATACAGTCTTTTTTCTAGTATGTCAAGTATACAAGGGGACGGTTCTCTGCTTCATTTCCCGTAGAGAAATGAAGCAGAGAACCGTCCCTACGATTGCCCTTGAGGGGTTTTAATCTTTTGATGTAGTGTCTTGACCATATTAGTGAGATCTCGTTTTTTATATTCGCCCAAACAGGCAATTTGAATCCAGTTTCGTTGTTTTAAATAGTCACTTTCAAAATGAACGAAGATTCCTTGCAGTTCAAGGTAGGTTCCTATTTCAGTAGACGAATAATCAGATGGCAATGGAATAGTGATAATAACTGGGGACGAATTTTCTGCACTTAATAAAACAGGGATGCCAGCTTCAGCTAGTGAGGCGCGAACTAACGAGATATCAGCAGCAATTTTATCGTATCTTTTATTATTCTCATACTGTTTTAAAGCTTCCTTTAAGGCGCACATTAAATTAGAAGTATGAGAATATGGAACACTATTTTGCATTTGATACATCCCTAAATCAAGGTATCGCGGTAATCGGTTAGAAGGGGGTATATTTTCTTGATGAAAAACAAAAGATAAGCCTGTATAGGAGCCTATTGCCTTGCCACTAACACCGGAGGCCAGATAAACACCTTGCAGATCCAGCGGAAGGGCTCCTAAAGAACTTATACAGTCTAAACATAGATGAACTTGATAACGTTCACATATTTCTTTGATTTTTTCAACCGAATTCAGCATTCCAGTCGATGTTTCACTGTGAACCATCCATAGCCAGGAAATATCACCTTTTTCTATTTTTGATATAATTTCAGCATCAGAAAAAGGAGTTCCCCAGGATTTGTCTATGACTTCAAAAGATAGATTTGCCCGTAAAGCATGATCTTTTATACGTTGACCAAACTCTCCATTTAGGAGAATTAATCCCTTTCCTTGATGCAATGAAAGCTGAGCAGCAATGACATCATTAGCTAATGTACCCGTGCCGACAAGAACCTCCATATAATTAGCAGATGTCATGGAAAGAAGAGATTGTTTCACACTATCCATCAAAAGTTGAAACTGATTGGAACGGTGTGGAATCGGATCGGATGCAAGGGCTTTTTGAACAAATTGATGGACGGGAACTGGACCTGGAAGGAAACTGATTGGCTTAGATGCAACCTTACCGGCAGTCGATTCATTAAACGTTTCTTTGGTTAGATACATAGGCTGATAGAAAGCCCCTTCACTGCCAACTAAATCACCAAACGGTTGAAATCCTAGCTGTTTATATAATTTTAATTGTCGCGTTGTTGCTGATATCAGCCCTAAATCATAGCCTTTTTGAATGCAATACCTTGCCAATAACTGGGACAAACCTCTAAATACACGTCCTATTCTATATTCTATTTCTACGGTTAATAACCTTATCTCACAATAATGATCATATCCTTTAGGAAGTAGCTCTTCTAAATTTTCAAGTTTATTTTCCAATGAAAGAGGTCGGTTGTCCCTAATTGCCAACATTCCAATTACACGGTTATCCTTACAACAAATAAGGTATGTATTTTCTTCATGAAATTTGTCGACGAGTATTTTAGACTGGTTCGTCTCGTGTTGAGGAATTTCGTCTACAAAAGTTTTATAATTTAAATGATGAATTTGGTCAAACTCACTTTGTTGGGAAGCAATGTTAAAAGTATAGCTCATAATGATTTCTCCTTTACATGAATTATTTCAACAACATTTTCGCGGTGAGCATAAAAAACGATTCCGATATTGAGAAAAAGTATCCAAAAAATAAAACTATTTTGATAGAGTAAATACGAAAGAAAAGGCGAAAATAGAAATGAGATGAGACCGGTGAAGCTAAAACTTTTCAAAAAAATGAAGAGGACTACAAAAATAATAACAATCATGAGAAGTAATAGTACGTTAAAGACAGCTAAACCGCCGACAAGGCTTGAAATACCTTTACCGCCTCGAAAACGGTATAAAATGGGCCATATGTGTCCCGAAATGACACATATTAAAGCGAATAGTTGAAATACTTCGTCATATCCGAGCAAAATAGCCCCACCAATAGCAAGAGCTCCTTTGGCAGCATCCCCGATAAACGTCACTATAAATCCCATTTTTCCTAAAACCCGACCTGCGTTTCGGGCTCCGATATTTCCACTGCCGTGGTTAAGTAGGTTTACTCCAGAAAAATAAGCGACTAGATTCCCTGTCATAAAACATCCTATTAAATAGGAGCAAAGTAAAAACAAAAGGACACTCATACAAATTTTACCTTTCTTTTTTTTATTTTTATCATAACACGAGGGGACGGTTCTCTGCTTCATTTCTCAAGAAGAAATGAAGCAGAGAACCGTCCCTATGATCGTAAGTGTAAGCGATTGCTATTACCTTGTGAAATAAATTAAACTATTACCAGGAGGAGATGTTTATGCAAAACTTTGTTTTTCAAAATGAAACTAAAATCATCTTTGGTAGAGATGAAGAAAAGGTAGTCGGTGAAGAGGCCAAGAAGTATGGAAAGAAACTTCTGTTGCATTATGGTGGAGGAAGCATTAAAAACAGTGGATTATATCAAAGAGTTGTTGAGTCTTTGCAGGCGCAGGGAATAGAGATAGTTGAGTTGAGTGGTGTGAAGCCTAATCCAAGAGTTAGCCTTGTTCGAGAAGGGGTCAATCTATGTAAAGAAAATAACATTGGCTTTATTCTAGCTGTAGGTGGAGGAAGTGTCATTGACTCGGCAAAAGCAATCGCTGCTGGAGCGAATTATGAGGGGGATGTCTGGGACTTTTTTGATGGAAAGAGTTCTGTAACTGATTGTTTACCTCTAGGTGTTATTTTAACAATTCCGGCAGCAGGTAGTGAGAGCAGTGGAGGAAGTGTGATAACAAACGAGGACGGATCTTATAAAAGGGCAGTTGGTCATGAAACGATGAGGCCCAGATTTGCGATATTAAATCCGGTTCTTTCCTACACGTTACCCTCGTATCAGACAGCTTGCGGAATTACCGACATGATGTCACACATTTTGGAAAGATATTTTACAAGAGAAAAGAACGTGGAATTAACCGATCGATTATGTGAAGCGACCTTGAAAACAATCATAAATAATGCACATACTGTTCTTGACGAACCAACTAATTATGATGCAAGGGCGGAGATCATGTGGGCAGGAACGATCGCACATAATGACTCTCTCAATACTGGTAGAATAGGTGATTGGGGCAGTCATGATATTGAGCATGAAATAAGCGGTATATATGATATTGCTCATGGCGCCGGCTTAGCAATCATCTTTCCAGCGTGGATGAAATATGTCTATAAACATGACGTCAATCGTTTTGTTCAGTTTGCTAACCGTGTATGGGATGTAGAAATAGATTTAAATGATTTGGAAAAGACAGCCCTTCAAGGTATTCAAAAGACAGAGCAATTCTTCCGTTCGATTGGAATGCCTGTGAAATTAAAGGAAGTGGATATTGGGGAGGAACATTTTGAAGAAATGGCTAGAAAAGGTACGGAAAGAGTTCCAATAGGAAACTTTATTAAGTTAGCCGAAAAGGATGTATTTGAAATTTATCAACTGGCAAAATAGAAATAGAAGCAAGCGGATCTAAAGGAGTGAAGCCCTGTGCTCACTTCTTTTTT